>CALWXY010000020.1 GCA_944385595.1 uncultured Oscillospiraceae bacterium | reverse complement strand
CCAGACGGTGCGCAGGCCGGTGTGGTAGTAGTAGACGTCGTACTGGCGTATCGCGCCGAGCGAGGAGAGGGCGCCGTCCCTGTAGACGGTGACCGAGCCGTCCATAGGTATGACCGCGCCGGAGGCGTCGGCCACGAACGGGCCGTGGGTATCGGCGTTTATAATCGAGGCGTAGTCAACCTGGCCGTTTGTCACGGTGAGGCCAATTGTGGAGGCGTAGGTCTGCCCGGACGAGGTCTGGCAGGTGAGCAGGTTCGCGAATATGGTGACGCACTGGCCTCTGGTGAGCGCGTCGCCGCGCTGGGCGTCGACGCCGTCGAGCAGGCCGATGGACGCGGCCTTATTCAGCTGCGCCGTCGGGAACGAGCCGGCGAGCGACGACGAGTCGTAGCCGAGCATTTTGAGCAGGGCGCTGCAGGCCTCCTCGAGCTTTATCGAGCCCTCCGGGCGGAAGCTGCCGTCGACGTAGCCGACTACCCAGCCCTCGTCAACCGCGACGCGGATGTACTCGCTCGCCCAGTGCGTGCTCTTCACGTCGCTGAACACGGAGTAGCCGCTGCCGCCTCCGACGGAGTTGCGGTAGCTGGAGCTCATGGTCATCATCTTCGTGAACTGCGCGCGGGTGACGCTGCCGCCGAGGTTCAGGTTGCCGTTCTCGTCGCCGACGAGTATGCCGAGGGCCTGCACCAGCTCAAGGCCCTGGGGCGTGCTGCTGTCTGCCGACGCCGCCGGCGCAGAGCACAGCAGCAGCGTGAGCGCGAGCAGCGCGGAGAGAACTTTTTTCTTCATTTAACTCACTCCTGTTATCAGTCAAAATGCAGGGCTTCTATGGGGTTGAGCCTGGCGGCCTTGCGCGCCGGGAGGAAGCCGAACAGCACGCCTATGCCGGCGGAGATGCCGAATGCCAGCATGACGGCGCTCAGTCCGGGGTCGACGGTAAAGCTCGAGCCTATGGCCGAGCTCGCCACCGTGCTCGCTATGGCCGAGAGCCCGTAGCCGAGCACTATGCCGAGCGAGCCGCCCAGCGCCGAGGTAACCGCGGCCTCTATGATGAACTGCTCAAGTATGTAGCGCTCCTTCGCGCCGAGGGATTTGCGCACGCCTATCTCGCGCGTCCGCTCCGTGACGGACACCAGCATGATGTTCATTATGCCTATGCCGCCGACCAGCAGCGATATCGCCGCTATGCCCGCGAGGACGTACACCAGCACGTTTATCATGCTGGTCATGCTCTCAAGCATCTCGCTCATGCTGATGACGCTGTAGGAGTCCGAGTCGCCGAAAATCTCCAGGAGGGCGTCTTCGAGGACGGCCTTGCTCTCGCTCGCGTAGTCCTCGCTGCGCATGGTTATCGTGTAGCTGTTTATGGTCGTGCCTGAGAGGCGCGCCGCCGTCGAATACGGGATGTAGACGGCGTCGTCGGTGCCGCCCTCCTCCGGCTCGCTGCTCGATGCCTCGAGCACGCCGACGACTGTGAACATCCTGCCGCCGACGCGCAGCGTCTCGCCGACTCCGCTGCCTCCGAAATATGTGTCGTTCAGGTAGGCGCCTATGACGCAGACGCTCTTGCGCTGGTCGATATCACCGAAGCTTATCCCGCGCCCGGAAGCGACGGTGTAGTTTTTGATCTTGAAGTAGTCCTCGCCCACGCCTGTGGTGCTCGTGTAGTAGAGCTGCTCGCCGTCTATTCGCACGCCGCCGCTCACGTTCACCGTCGGCGAGATGTACTCGAGGTACTCGCTGTTCTCGTCGACCAGCTCATACATCTGGTCGACGGAGACGTTGCGCGTCGAGCTGCCGCGCCCGCTGACCGAGACAGTGAGCGTATTCGTGCCGAGGCTTGAGAAGCTCTCGGTGACGTAGTTCGAGAGGCCGTTGCCGAGTCCTACTATGACTATGACGGCCATGACGCCTATGATTATGCCGAGCATGGTTAGGAAGGTGCGCATCTTGCTCGTCCTGATATTCTTGAGCGCCAGGGTGAATGCCTCTGTGATTTTCATTGCCCCACCGCCCCTTTTTCGCGCTTGCGCGCCGTGACCACGGCCTCCGGCGCGTCGGAGGGGCCGTCGTAGACGACGTTGCCGTCCTCAAGCCGGATTATCCGCTCCGCCTCGACGGCTATGCTGTTGTCGTGCGTTATCAGCACGACGGTGTGCCCCTGATTGTGCAGCTCCTGCAGCATGGCGAGCACCTCTCTGCCGGTGCGGGAGTCGAGCGCGCCTGTCGGCTCGTCGGCGAGTATCACGGCGGGGTCGCCCGCAAGGGCGCGCGCTATGGAGACGCGCTGCTGCTGGCCGCCGGAGAGCTGGCTCGGTCTGTGGCGGAGCTTGTCGCCGAGGCCGACCTTCTCCAGCGCCGCCTTTGCCAGCTCGTGCCGCTTCGCCCTTGGGACGCCTCTATACATCAGCGGCACCTCGACGTTCTCAAGTATGTTCAGCTTCGGCAGGAGATTGTACTGCTGGAATATGAAGCCCAGCATTTTGTTGCGTATCTCCGCCAGCTCATTTTTGTTCATGCTTCCAACGTCCCGCCCGTCGAGCAGGTATGTCCCGCTGGTCGGGACGTCCAGGCAGCCGATTATGTTCATGCAGGTCGACTTGCCGGAGCCGGATGAGCCGACTATCGAGACGAACTCGCCCTTTTGTATGCGCATGGATATCTCGTTTGCGGCGACCACCGTGGCGTCGCCCATCTTATATATTTTCGAGACCTTCTGAAACTCTATGAGTGCGCTCATATCAGAAGCCTCCTCCGGGCCCTCCGTTGGGCGCGCCGCCCGGCGCTCCGCCGCTGGGCATCTGGCCGCCCATGCCGCCCATGCCGCCCATCATCATAAAGTCGCTGGTGCCGGAATCGGCGGACGGCGTGTAGACCACGGTGTCGCCCTCGGTGAGGCCGGAGGTCACCTCTATGTAGTCGTCGTCGCTGACGCCGGTGGTCACCTCGACATACACATAGCCCTCCGGCGCCTCGGCCTCGACGGCGTTCTCCGCGCTGGGGGAATCGGCGGTAATCATCACGAGGTTGCCGCGCTCAAGAGCGGTTATCGGTATGGCCAACACATCCTCCGCGCTCTCAACGACTATCGTCGCGTCGACATTCATTCCGGGCAGGAGTCCCTCCGTGTCGTCTATCCGGATGGTCACCGGGTAGCTGGTGTAGGCGCCGCTGGTCGTACCTACAACGCTCACCTTGGTCACGGTGCCGTTATAGACCTTGCCCTCGACGGCGTCCGCAGTTATCACAACGCTCTGGCCGACCTCGACGTCGGAGATATCCAGCTCGTCGACGTTCAGCGTGATTGTGAGGTAGCTGAGGTCGTAGATGGTGCAGAGGGTCTTGCCCTGCTCGGCGTTCTCGCCCGCGTTGTAGGCCTTTTCGGTGACCGTGCCGGAGATTGGCGAGGTTATGGTGTAGTTCTCAAGGGTTTTCTCGGCGTTCTCGAGCGAGATCTCAGCCCGGCGCAGCGATTCGGCCTGGCTCTGGACGGAGTCGCTCACGCTGTCGCTGCTGAGCTGGAGTATGGTCTGCCCCTCCGAGAGCCAGTCGCCCTCGGCGGCGGAGACGGATATCACCTCGCCGGAGACAGCGGCGGTGACGCTGCGCTCCTCGCGGTACTCAAAGGTCGAGCTGGAGCTGCTGCCTATGCCGTCGATCTCTGCGGTGGCGCGCTGGCCGGTGGAGAGCGCGCCGGGGTTCTGCACCTCGAGAGTCACGGTGCGGACAATGCTGTTGCCCGTGGCAACGGTGTCGCTCGCGGAGACGTGACTGACCGTTGCCGAGAGGGTCTCGAAGGTGCTGTCGAGCGTCACGGTGGCGCTCTGGCTCACATAGAAGCTCTGCGCCGCGTCGGACGGGAAGTCGACTTTCAGCGTCATCACGCTGCTGTCGCGTATCGTGCCTATGGTCTGGCCCGCATTCACCTCGTCGCCGACGGAGACGTCCAGCGACACCAGCGTACCCTGCACCGGCGCCTTGACCGTGAGGTCGGACATCTGCTCAAGCGCGTTCTGGTAGCTGCGCTGGCTGGATGAGAGGCTCATCTCGCTAGTCTCTATATTGCCCGCCGCGTCGGCGCTGTCTATCTCGTAGAGTACGCTGTCCTTCTCGACGATGTCGCCCTCCTCGAAATCCGCCGAGAGTATCTCGCCCTCGACCATGGAGGTCACGGTGTAGGAGTTCGCCGCCGCGAGCGAGCCGCTGCCGGTGAGCGAGCTTGTGATATCGCGCCTCGCGACCTGGGTGGTGACATAGGCGCTCTCCTGCGTCTGCGGCTGCTTATTGCGCGGCCAGAGGCTCACCGCCGCGACGGCCACGGCTATCACCGCGACTCCGGCTATAATCTGGCGGCGCGTCGGCCTGCGGCGGGCGGTTTTAACCGTCCCCTCCTCGGGAGCTTCCTTCGGCGCTCTGTTGAGAAGCTTCATTGTGCAACTTCCTTTCGCTTGATATGGCGAAAGTATATGAGTTAATTGTTAATTGCTGACAACGCAACCTTAAATTTTATATAAACTTTCACAAAGAAAATCACCGCCGTAGTCAACGGCGGCGATTTTATTCATATTTCTGCCCGGAAGCGGTAGCCCGCGCCCCAGACCGTCTCTATTATTCGCGGATTCTTCGGCTCAGGCTCTATCTTCTCGCGCAGGCGGTTTATGTGCACGGCCACTGTGGCGCTGTCGCCGACGTATTCGCTGCCCCATAGCTTCTGGAACAGCTGCTCCTTTGAGAACACGACGTTGGGGTTCTCGGCGAGGAACAGCAGCAGCTCGAACTCCCTGTTCGGCAGGCGCAGCTCCTCCTCCCCGCGCAGCACCCTGTGCTCGCCGGGGTAGATGTCGAGCCCGGACGCCGAGATGTGCCCGCTGCTGTGGCGCGAGCCTGTGAGCCGCTCGTAGCGCGCCAGGTGTGCCCTCACTCTCGCCACAAGCTCGGCGGGGTCGAAGGGCTTCACTATGTAGTCGTCGGCGCCCAGGCCGAGGCCGCGTATTTTGTCGGCGGACTCGTCCATCGCCGTTACCATCAGTATGGGCACGTCCACCAGCTCGCGCACCGTGCGGCAGACATCTATGCCGCTCTTGCCGGGGAGCATCAGATCCAGCAGGACGAGGTCGAAGCCGCCCGCCAGTATGGCGCGCTCGGCCTCGGCGCCGTCGGCGATAATTTCCGTCTCAAAGTCGCTCATCTCGAGATAATCGCGCTCGAGCATGGCTATGTCCCTGTCGTCCTCAACTATGAGTATTTTCATTCCCGACCACCCTTTCAGCCGCGCGGGGCAGGCAGATATCTATGCCGAAGCCGCCGTCGAGCAGCGCGCGGACGCTGCCGCCGTGCGACTCGACTATGAATTTCACTATGTGCAGGCCGAGGCCGCTGCCCGCGGCGTTGCGGCTGCTGCGCGCGGAGTCGCCGCGCCAGAACTCGTCGAACACCTTGCGCAGCTGGCTCCGCGGCACGCCTTTGCCGTTGTCCGTGAAGCGGATGTGCTCGCCGTCCCTGTCCGAGTAGACGGATATGCGTATGCGCAGCGGGCTGACCTCGCCGTATTTGAGCGAGTTGTCCGCCAGATTCACCAGCACGCGGCGCAGCTGCGCCCTGTCGGCCAGCACCTCGTGGTTACCCGGCTCAATCTCGGTCTCCACCGTGATGTCGCGCCCCTCCGTCTCCAATCGGAGCTGCGCGGCGTAGTCGGCGGCAAATGCGCCCAGCTCGCAGCGGCGCAGCTCAAGCGGAATCTGCCCGGTCTCGAGACGGGAGAAATCAAGCAGCTTCGCCAGCAGCTCCTCCATCTCGCAGGCGCGCTCGTAGGCGACGCCCAGGTACTGCTCGCGCTTCTCCGGCGTCTTTGCGACGCCGTCCTGCAGGCCCTTGATGCAGCCCTTCACCGCGGTGAGCGGGGTGCGCAGGTCGTGCGATATGCCGCTCACCAGCTCGGTTCTCGCCTTCTCGTAGGCCTCGTTCCTGTCGCGCTCAAGGCTCAAATGCAGCTGCATGTTGTTGAAGGTCTCGCAGACCTCGGCGAACTCGTCGCGCCCGTGAATCAGCACCGGCTTCGAGAGGTCGCCGCGCTCGACTCTGCGCGCGGCGTCGGCCAGCTCGTTCAACGGGCGCATTATGCTGCGCGTGAACGCGCCGGTGAATATAAGGCTCATTATGATTATCGGCACAAATGCCAGCAGGCCCGTGAATATGAATGCGCCCAGCACCGGCGGCTGTCCGCCGGGCGCTATGTCTCCGGGGACTATGCTCATTGTGAGCAGAGTGGAATCTCCGGCGCTCCTGCCGACCACCGTCACCCTGCCGACGCTCAGCGCCGAGGCCGCGTCCCGCCAGCGGACGCCGGACATGTTCTCGTACAGCTCGACCTGATAGTCCCTCGCAGATGTGAACGAGGTCTCCCCGCCGCGGCAGATCACCAGCGTATAGCCGCGCCGCTCGAGCGCCGACGAGAGGGCTTCATCGTCGCCGTTAAAGCCGTTCAGCAGCGCCGCTGTCTCGAACAGCTCGCCGTCGAGAGCCACTGTCTCGGTTCTGTCGCCGCGCGAGAAGCTGCCTATGACCCCGCCGCCCACCAGCAGCAGCACGGTCAGCGACACCAGCACCATGGCCGTGCTGGCGGCAAGTATTCTGATTCGCAGATTCAAGGCGGCACCTCCGTTCCCCAATAATATAAAAGTGTAAATCATCAGCCTAAAATTGTCAAAGCTATTGTGCGCGCGGCCTGGCGGGGTTATAATGTAAGAAAAAATTTTTCGGGAGAGTAAAATGAAAAAGATTTCCACTGTCTCCATCATCGGCCTCGGCGCAATCGGCACCTATCTTGCGTCCCGCCTCGTCACAGCCGAGGGCTGCGAGCTGCGCGTCATAGCCGGCGGCGAGCGCGCGGAGCGCCTGCGGCGCGACGGCGTCGTCGCCAACGGCGAGCGCGTCGACTTCAACATAGTCGACCCCGCCGACAAGACCGGCTTTGCCGACCTTGCTATCGTCATCCCCAAGTTCATGGCCCTGCGCGGCGCGCTTGAGGATATGAAAAATCAAATCGGCCCCGACACCCTCATTCTCGCGCCGCTCAACGGCGTCGACGCAGAGGACGTCGTCGCCGAGTACTGCCCGCGTGAGAACATCATCATGTCCCTCATGATGGTCAGCTCCGTCCGCCACGGCAATTCCTCCGTCTTCGACCCCGCCACCGCCTTCATGCAGATGGGCGAGCCGAAAAATGAGACTGTCTCCCCGCGCGTCGCCGCTGTCAGGGAGTTGTTCGAGTCGTGCGGCATAAACGTCCGTGTGCCCGAGGACATGGTCAGGGCCAAGTGGCTGAAGTTCATGATCAACGACAGTGAGAACCAGTCCTCCGCCGTGCTCGGCATCCCCTACAAGGCCTGGCAGGGCGCGAGCGACTCCGCCACCTTCATCCGCGAGAAGCTCGCGCGCGAGGTGCTGGCCATCGCCCAGGCAAAGGGCATTGATCTGCGCGAGGAGGACATCGAAAAACGCCCCGCCCGCCTCGCCAAGGTTCTCCCCCAGAACCGCACCTCCACGCTGCAGGATGTCGAGGCAGGACGCCACACCGAGGTCGACATCTTCGCCGGCACCGTCATGCGCCTCGGCCGCGAGCTAGGCATTCCCACGCCGTACAACGAGATGTTCTGGCATATGATCAAGGTCATCGAGCAGCGCAACGACGGCGATTTTAACGCATAACCAAGTCCGCCCGCCAAAAGGCGGGCGGAGTTTTTTGTCGGCTATTTAGAAAATTTTCGAAATAGCTGTTGACATATCGGAGTGCCGGTGCTATATTCTATTTAGAAATATTTCTAAATAGCTTGAGAGGAGGTGTGGCTTTGGGCTTTCCCGAGACATTCAAGGCGCTGTCGGATCCAATAAGGCGCGAGATTCTGCTTCTGCTCCGCTCAGGGCGAATGTCGGCCGGCGACATCGCCGCGCAGTTCAGCCTCTCGGGGGCGACCGTGTCCTATCACCTCTCCCTGCTCAAAAAGGCGGGGCTGGTGTTTGAGACAAGGGAGAAAAACTACATCTACTACGATTTGAACACCTCGGTATTCGAGGAGCTGATGCTCTGGATATCGCAATTCATGGAGGTCAAAGATGAAAAGGAAACTCACAACTAACATGCTGCTCACCTCCGCCGTCTCGCTGCTGCCCATGCTGCTCGGCATCGCGGTCTACTCAAGGCTGCCGGAACAGCTCCCCTCGCACTGGAGCTTCTCCGGTGAGGTGAACGGCTACTCCGGCAAGGCCACGATAGTTTTTATTCTGCCTATCCTCATGGCGGTGCTCAGCGTATTCGTCCAGTTCATGCTGGAGAACGACCCGAAAAAGGCCAACATGTCCTCGGCGCTGAAGGCGATATCCCGCTGGTGCTGCCCGCTTCTCAGCCTCGTGCTGGTGCCGATGACGATATTCGTCGGCCTCGGCTACGATGTGCCGATATCGCTGATAGTCTGCGTCATAGTGGGCTTTGTGTTCATTGCCGTCGGCAACTATCTGCCGAAATCCAAGCTGAACTACACCATGGGCATACGCCTGCCGTGGACGCTCAGCAGCGAGGAGAACTGGAACCGCACCCACCGCTTTGCCGGAAAGGTGTGGATGGTTGCGGGCTTCCTCTTCATCATCTGCGGCTTCGCGGCGCATCAGCTGCACAGCGGTATGACGGCGGTGGCCGTGCTGCTCCTGCTAGCGCTCTTCTCACCTACGGTCTACTCGTTCTGGCTGTACAAGAAAGGCATATAAAAAAACCGGAGGCTCAAGCCTCCGGTTTCAGCTTGTCGAAAAAGCTCCGTTGGAGCTTTTTCGCCCGCGCTTTGCCGCCGGGCATTTTCGCAAACGAAAATGCCGCTTCGCTCAAAAAGCCTGATTCCTCAGGCTTTTTGACGGCGACTTATCCAATTCGAGGCGGGCCTTGCCCCCTCGAGCTCCCCCGCCGCATCCTGTGGTTATAGTCGGAGAGAGCTTTTTTAGACAGTCTTAAAATCGGAGGCTCATGCCTCCGATTTTTTTGTCTTAATCTTGTCTATGTTGCGGTAGTAGATGAGCACAAGGCCCTTTATGAGGAGATCCTCGTCGTAGATGATCTTGTGCGTGCAGTGGGAGATGACGGTTTTGGCGAGGCCGCCTGTGGCTATGACCGTGAGCTTCTCGCCGAGCTCCTGCTCCACCCTGTCGATGAGGCCGTCCATCATGGCGGCGTTGCCGTAGACTATGCCGCTGCGCATACAGTCTATGGTGTTCTTGCCTATGACGCTGCATGAGGTGTCTATCTCTATATTCGGCAGCTGGGAGGCGTTGCTCGAGAGGGCGTTCAGCGAGGTCTTGATGCCCGTCATAATCGCGCCGCCGAGGTGGCGGCGGTTTTTGTCGACGACGTCCATGGTGGTGGCGGTGCCGAGGTCAAAGACGGCCAGCGGCAGCGGGTACTCGTTCATGGCGGCGACGGAGCCGACTATGCGGTCAGCGCCGAGGGTTTTGGGGTCGTCTATGGCTATCTCGAGGCCGGTGTCGAGGCTGTGCTTGACTATGAGAGGCGGCTTGCCCGTCAGCAGCTCGACGGCGTTGGTGAGCGCGTAGGTCAGCTCCGGGACGACGGACGAGATTATGCTCCCCTCTATATCGCCGCATTTCACGTTATAAAGGTGCAGCATCGACCTCAGTCTGATTGCGTATTCGGTGCTGGTGCCGTTTTTATTCGTGGTCAGCCGCCCTTTGTACAT
Organism: uncultured Oscillospiraceae bacterium; assembly: GCA_944385595.1. GTDB lineage: Bacteria > Bacillota > Clostridia > Oscillospirales > Oscillospiraceae > Heteroscillospira. Next base: position 5,933 of record CALWXY010000020.1, on the reverse strand, counting down.
GCTCTCGGAGCTGTCGCCGCAGCCGACCACGATATTCGTGTTTCCAACGTCTATTGCCAGTATCATGCTTGTCCGCCTTTCGTTTTTTCACAGTATACCCCGGTCTTTGTGTGAAATCAATAGCAATCTTCATTGCTCTTGCATATTTTGCTGAAGCTGTGTTAAACTGTAGGCGAATATTTCCGCCTCTGGGGGTGAGAGCTTTGCTCGATTGGGACAATCTTGAGGCCCAGTGCCTCGCGTGCAGCCGCTGCTCGCTGTGTGAGCACCGCCACAATGTCGTGTTCGGCGTCGGCAGCCGCAGCGCCGAGGTCATGTTCATCGGAGAGGGCCCCGGCGAGCAGGAGGATCTCACCGGCGAGCCCTTCGTCGGCAGAGCGGGCAAGCTGCTCGACACCATGCTCGACTGCATCGACCTCGACCGCTCGCGCGTCTACATAGCCAACATGGTCAAATGCCGCCCGCCGCACAACCGCGACCCGCTTCAGCTCGAACAGGAGGCCTGCGCCGAATGGCTCCAAAACCAGATTGAGCTGATTCAGCCCAAAATCATAGTCTGCCTCGGGCGCATATCGGCCATGGCCTTCATAAAGCCGGATTTCAAAATCACCCGCGAGCACGGCAAGTGGTTCGACATCGGCGGCAGGCGCTGCATGGCGCTCTACCACCCCGCCGCCCTGCTGCGCGACCCTAACCGCCGGCCGGATACCTTCCTTGACCTCAAAGCCCTTCAGGCTGAGATACAGACCATCTGCACGCGCACCTACCTATAATTCAACAGGAGATTTTTTTATGCTCACCTTCAAACCCATCGATAAAAGCGACAGAGAGTGGATACGCCCGCTCGTCTGCTGCGAAAACTCCCGCAGCGCCGACGCCTCGTTCGGCGCGATGTACCTCTGGGGCAATGGCGACAACCGCTTCGTCTCCCGCGTCGGCGACAGAGTCGTCCTCATGATCAACGGCCACGAGCGCCTCTGGTTCCTCTTCCCGTTCGGCTGCGGCAGTCTCGTACCCGCCGTCGAGGAGATGATTGAGTACTGCGAGTCCATAGGCAAGCCCCTTGTTATTGCCGGGCTCACCGAGAACCACGTCCCCGTTCTCGACAAACTCTTCCCCAACACCTTCTCAATCGAGCGCGACAGACGCTTCGACGACTACGTCTACTCCGCCGAAAAGCTCGCCACCCTCACCGGCAAGGCGCTGCACGCCAAGCGCAACCACATAAACAGCTTCGAGAGCACCTATCCCGACTGGCGCTTCGAGCCGCTCAAAAAGGAGCACGTCCCCTCTGCGAGGAGGTGCTTGAGGAGTGGATCGAGGCCGACCCCGACCACGTCGAGCTGGACGTATTCGACGAGAAGGACACCCTCCTGCGCGGCCTGCGCGAGTTCACCGAGCTCGGTATGCTCGGCGGCGTCCTCTTCGCGGGCGGGCAGCCCGTCGCCTTCACCCTCGGCGAGCCGCTCTGCGGCGACACCTTCGTCGTCCACTTTGAAAAAGCCGTGGCCGACATCCGCGGCGCCTACCCGATGATTAACCGCGAGTTCGTGCGCTACATCATGCAGCAGTTCCCGGAGGTAAAGTACATCAACCGCGAGGACGACATGGGCCTCGAGAACATACGCAAGGCCAAGCAGTCCTACCACCCCGCCATGATGGTCGAGAAGTACATCGCCATCCACGGAGGAAAGGCATGACCATACGGAGCTTTCGCGCCGGCGACACCGCCGGCGCTCTTCGTCTCTGGAAGACGGTTTTCGGCGACGGGGACGACTTCGTCCTCCCCTTTCTCGGCAGAGCGCGCGGCTTCGTCGCCGACGAGGGCGGCGTCATCGCCGCGGCGGCTTATATAGTCGACGGTATCAGCCTCGGCGGCAGGGCCTGGCCTTATATCTACGCCGTGGCCACGCTGCCGGAGTTCCGCGGGCGCGGGCTGGGCGCCGCGGTCTCCCTCGCCTGTGCGGAGCAAATCGAGCGCGAGGGCGGCGTCGCCGCTCTGCGCCCGGCCGAGCCTTCGCTGTTCGATTGGTACGCGCGTCTGGGCTTCGCCCCGGCTGTCCCGGCGCGCGAGGCCGTCGTCTCTCCGCAGGCCGCGCCCTGCCGGATTCGCGAGCTGACGCCCGCCGAATACGCCGCCGAGCGGCGCGCCGTACTCGGCGGCACGGACTTTGCTGATTTCGACCCCGCCCTGTTTGAGTGGTGGAGCGCGAGCTTCGGCGGGCGCTTTGCCGCCTTCGACGGCGGCTGCGCGGCCTGCATCCCCGGCGATGGGCGCTGCTTCATCCCGGAGCTGCTCTGCATCGGCGACGCCTCCCCCGCCGTCTCTGCGCTCGCGCGCGGCGGAGAGGCGCTTGTGCGCACGCCGGACATCCCCGGCTTTTCCGGCTTCGGCGAGCCGCGCGCTTTCATAGCCGCCAGAGGCGGCTTTATAGGCTCCTGGTGGGGGCTTGTTTTCGACTGAAATTTTGCATTTAATCTTTTTGTAATACTCTGCCTGTTTATTTTGTAATAACTAACCTGTATTATAGAAATCGCAAGAGACAGTTCATCTTTTTCATTTTGTCCTCATCAAATAGAAAAGGCGAAGCGCTTAGCGCTTCGCCTTTTCGTTTTTTTAGTGGTGGAAGAGTCTCATGCCGGTGAAGGCCATGGCCATGCCGTACTCGTCGCACTTGGCGATGACGAGGTCGTCGCGCACGGAGCCGCCCGGCTCGGCGATATAGCTCACGCCGCTCTTCTTCGCGCGCTCGATGTTGTCGGCGAAGGGGAAGAACGCATCGGAGCCGAGAGCCACGCCGGTGATGCCGTCGAGGTACTCGCGCATCTCGGCCTGGGTGAGGTGCTCGGGCTGGACGGTGAAGTACTTCTGCCAGTTACCCTCGGCGCAGACGTCCTCCTCATTGCCGTTTATATAGCCGTCGATGACGTTGTCGCGCTCGGGGCGTCCGAGGTCGGGTCTGAACGGCAGGTTCAGGACCTTCGGGTGCTGTCTCAGCTGCCAGGTGTCGGCCTTGCTGCCGGCGAGGCGGGTGCAGTGTATGCGCGACTGCTGGCCCGCGCCGACGCCTATGGCCTGTCCGCCGACGGCGTAGCACACGGAGTTGGACTGGGTGTATTTCAGCGTGATGAGCGCGATGATCAGGTCGCGCTTGGCGCTGTCGGGCAGCTCCTTATTGGCGGTGACGACGTTCGAGAGCAGCTCCTCGTTGATTTTGAACTCATTGCGGCCCTGCTCGAAGGTGACGCCGTAGACCTGCTTGGTCTCCTGCGGCTCCGGGACATAGTTCGGGTCGATTTTGACGACATTGTAGTTGCCCTTGCGCTTGCTGCGGAGGATTTCAAGCGCCTCGTCGGTATAGCCGGGGGCTATGATGCCGTCGGACACCTCGTGCTTTATGAGGCTCGCGGTCATGGCGTCGCAGACGTCGCTGAGGGCGACCCAGTCGCCGAAGGAGCACATGCGGTCGGTGCCGCGGGCTCTGGCGTAGGCGCAGGCGAGCGGATTGTCGTCGAGGCCCTCGATGTCGTCGACAAAGCAGGCCTTCTTGAGGCTCTCCGGCAGGGGGATGCCCACGGCGGCGGAGGTGGGGCTGACGTGCTTGAACGAGGTCGCGGCGGGCAGGCCGAGCGCCTCCTTCAGCTCCTTGACCAGCTGCCAGCTGTTGAAGGCGTCGAGGAAGTTTATATAGCCGGGGCGTCCGCAGAGTATCTCTATGGGCAGCTCGGAGCCGTCTCTCATGTAGATTTTGGCGGGCTTCTGGTTGGGGTTGCAGCCGTATTTGAGTTCGAATTCTTTCATGTTTATCCTCCTCAGTTGTTCTTGTTGACTATTCTCGTCTCAATCTCGCCGCTGGCTATATCGCGGAAGCAGACGTAGAGGGAGACCTTGTTGTCCTCATCGAGGTCGTTCCAAATCTCGGCGGTGAAGTCGTCTATGCTCTGGTCGCCGACGGCCACAAGCTCCGGCTCGCCCTCAAACGAGGGGATGGGGTTGCCGTCGCACCTGTAGGTGTGGATATAGTGGGCCTTACCGGCTATGCCGGGATACTCGAAGGTGTAGCGGGCGCAGGCTGTGCCCTCGGCGTCGGCGCTCTTGAGTATGCTCAGCTTGTAGCTGCCGTCCGGGGACAGGAGGCCGGAGATGCGCGGAGTCCAGTTCGGGCCGTCCGGCTCAAACTCGCGGGTGCGAAGAGCCTGCTCAAACGGCAGCCCCTTCTCGAGGAAATCGCGTATGGTGTCGGTCTGGTCGCCGTTTGTGACGATGAGGCCGCGCCCGAAGCTGCGCACCGGGTGGTAGATGATGAGGCTGGGGTCCGACATCTTCGACTCGTCGAAGGCCCTGGTGCGTATGCCGTCGTCACAGGGCTCGAACACGCGGTTTCTGGAGTTCACGCTCCTGCCCATAATGAAGTAGGCCACGACGGATTTCGCGCCGGAGGCGCTCTTTCCGATGACTATGCCTCTGCCGGGGTAGCTGTTTTTTTCTAGCATTGTATTTCCTCCTAAAAATAATAAGCATAAATAAAAACCGGGCAGTCCCGCGCGAAAACGCGAAACTGCCCAGACGGTCGACAAACAAACGAACTCCCGCTCCCATGTGGTGAATCCACTATCCGTCAGTCACGGGGCCGCTATTCACTTTTTCCACGCGGAGGGGACCGCGAGTATCAGTATTGGGAAGAGCTCGAGCCTACCGAGCAGCATATCCAGCGAGAGCACTATCTTGCTGAAATCGGAGAACTGGCTGAAGTTGCTTATAGGCCCGACGAGCCCGAGGCCGGGTCCGACGTTGTTCAAGCATGTGACGACCGAGGTCATCGTGGCCTCGAAATCGACGAAGGGGTCCATCGATACGAGCAGGACGCTCCCCGCTAATATGAGCATGTAGATGAGGAAATATTCCTTGACGCCGTCCACTACCTCCTCGTCGACCTGCTCGCCGTCCATATGGATGAGCTTCACGGAATTCGGATGGAGCATGGTGGCGATGGAACGTCTCACCGCTTTCATTATAAGCGAAACTCGAACAACTTTCAAGCCTCCGCCTGTGGAACCCGCCATCGCGCCTATGAACATAAGGAGAAAGAGCGTCACGCGGGAGAACTGAGGCCACAGATTGAAGTCGACCGTGGCGTAGCCCGTCGTGCTGATGATGGAGGCCACCTGGAAGGCCGAGTGGTGTATGGCCTCGAAGGCCGAATCATACATAGAGCGGATATTTATGGCGATGGCGATGATAGACACTGCGATCACACCGAGGTAGGCCCTGAGCTCGCCGTTGCGGAAAACGCTCATGAAGTCGCCGATAAGCAGCAGATAAAACAGGCTGAAGTTGACTCCAAAGGCTATCATGAAGACCGTCGTCACAGCCTGGCAATATGTGCTGTAGCTGGCCATACTGTCGTTCAGGATGGCGAAGCCGCCGGTGCCCGCAGTGCCGAAGGTGATGGTGACAGCGTCAAAGGCCGGCATGCCGCCCAGAAGCAGGAGGACGACCTGCAGCACCGTCATTCCGACGTAGATTTTATAGAGTATGCTGGCGCTCTGCTGCATGCGGGGCACCAGCTTGCCGACGGAGGGCCCCGGGCTCTCCGCCCTGAGGACGTGCATGGACTCGCCGTCGGATCTGCGCGGGCCTATGGCCAGCAGGAAGACCACGACGCCCATGCCGCCCAGCCAGTGGGTGAAGCTGCGCCAGTACAGCACGCCGCGGGGCAGAATCTCTATGTCCGGCAAGATAGTCGAGCCCGTGGTGGTGAAGCCGGAGACGGTCTCGAAAAAGCTGTCGATATAGCTGGGAATCGCCCCGCTCATCCACATGGGCAGCGCTCCGAACGCGGAGACGGCTATCCACGCCATGCCGACGGTGACGAAGCCGTCGCGCGCGTAATAGCCCCTGCGCTTCGGCTTTATCAGGAAGTTCATCGCAG
>CALWXY010000019.1 GCA_944385595.1 uncultured Oscillospiraceae bacterium | reverse complement strand
CAGCATGGCGCAGAGCGCCAGAACCAGCAGTATGGCGAGTTTACGTTTCATGGCAAATCCTCCCTCATTTATTATAAATATAGTATATCCAAAAGCAGGAAGCTCGGCAATATGCCGGCAGCATATTGCCGCACGGTATTTTGCATAGCATTTTGCAGGATAATTTATTAAATATTGCAATTTGTACCGTTGTCAGAACACTGATAGCATAGTATAATGTCGTGAGATAAGGGCGGCCGGGCTCTGAGCGCGGCCGGGAAGGAGAGACACATGAATAAAAAGAAGCTGCCCCTCGCATTTTGGATATTCGTGGGGCTTGTGGCCGGCATCGCCGCCGGTCTCGCGCTGATGTCGGTGCCGGACGGCGCCGCCATCGCCAACGCCTACATAAAGCCCTGGGGCGATATCTTCCTCAATCTGCTCAAATTCGTCGTCGTGCCGATAGTGCTGTTCTCGATAGCCTCCGGCGTAATCTCGATGAAGGACATCAGCAAGGTCGGCTCAGTCGGCGGCAAGACCGTCGTCTACTACATGTGCACCACGGCATTTGCCGTCATGCTCGCGCTGATTATAGCCTCCGTCGCCAAGGGCGCCGGGCTGTTCCCCCCGCTCGAGACCAGCGAGCTGCAATATACCCCGCCCGAGGGGCAGAGCATCATGACCACCATAGTGAATATCTTCCCCTCCAACGCCGTGCAGCCGCTGGCTAACGCCACCATGCTGCAGGTCATAGTCATCTCCCTGTTCCTCGGCTTCGGCATACTGCTCGCCGGCGACAAGGGCCGCCTCGCCGGCGACGTCGTCGAGAGCTTCAACGAGGTGTTCATGCGCGTCATGGATCTAATCATAAAGCTCTCGCCCATTGGCGTCGCCTGCCTGATCTGCCCCGTCGTCGCCGAGAACGGGCCGAAAATACTCACCTACCTCATATCCGTCCTCGCCATAGCCTACGTCGGCTATGTCCTGCACATGCTGCTGGTCTACTCCGCCACCGTCAGCGCCCTCGGCGAAATCTCGCCGCTGCGCTTCTTCCGCGGCATGGCCCCCGCCATGATGATGGGCTTCTCCTCCGCCTCCTCCGTCGGAACCCTGCCGATGAACATGGAGTGCGCCGAAAAGCTCGGCGCGAGGCGCGAGGTCACCTCATTCGTCCTGCCGCTGGGCGCGACCATCAACATGGACGGCACCGCAATCTATCAGGGCGTCTGCGCCATATTCATAGCCTCCGCCTACGGCATCGACCTCACCCTCGGCCAGATGGCCACCATCGTTCTCACCGCGACCCTCGCCTCCATAGGCACCGCCGGAGTGCCCGGCGCGGGCATGGTCATGCTCGCCATGGTGCTGCAGAGCGTGAACGTCCCCGTCGAGGGCATAGCCCTCGTCGCGGGCATCGACCGCATTTTCGATATGGGCCGCACCACGGTCAACATCACCGGCGATGCCGCCTGCGCCGTCATAATCTCCCATCTTGAGGACAAAAAGGACGCCCGCAAAAAGGCCTGAGCCTGTAAAAAAAAGGAGCATGATTTTTCATCATGCTCCTTTTTTGCGCCCTCAGAGCGCCGAGTATTCCCCGTCGGACACCGGCTCGAGCCACTCGTTCGAGCAGTCCACGCCCGGCAGCTCGAAGGCTATGTGGGAAAACCAGCTGTCCTTTTTAGCGCCGTGCCAGTGCTTCACGCCCGGCGCTATGTACACCACCGAGCCGGGAACGAGGCTCACGGCGCTTTTGCCCGCCTCCTGATACCAGCCCTCGCCAGCGGTGCATATGAGCATCTGGCCGCCGCCCTCGGCGGCTCTGTGTATGTGCCAGTTGTTGCGGCAGCCCGGCTCGAAGCTCACATTCGCCAGGAACACCGGGCACTCGCCCGGCGCGGTCAGCGGATTGAGGTACGAGTTGCCGACGAAATACTTTGCGTAGGCGCTGTTCGCCTCGCCTAGGCCGAACACGTTCTCGCGCGCGAAGTCCTGAATATCCATGGTTTTCATATAAAATCCCCCTCACAGCATGGCGCTGAATTCGGCCATGGCCTCGGATATTTTGAGCTGCTGCGGGCAGACGGCCTCGCAGCTGCGGCAGCCTATGCACGCGCCCGGCTGCTTGTCCGCCGGAATCGCGGCGAGCGCCATAGGCGCAATGAAGCCGCCGCCGGTGAAGCGGTGCTCGTTGTAGAGCGCGAGCAGATGCGGGATGTCCAGCTCCTGCGGGCAGTGGCTGGTGCAGTAGCGGCAGGCCGTGCAGGCGAGCGCCGCGGGATTGGTCATGCTCTCGCCGAGAGAGAGCAGCGCCTCGCGCTCGCGCCCGGTGAGCGGCTCGTCGCGCTCGAAGATGTCCAGATTCTCGCGCAGCTGCGCCATGTCGGACATGCCGGAGAGAATGACGGCGACGCCCGGTATGCCCTGCAAAAAGCGGAACGCCCACTCCGGCGCGCCGCGCTGCGGATTCAGCTCGCGCAGAGGCGCGGCCTCGCTCTCGCTCAGCCGGGCGAGCCTGCCGCCGCGCAGCGGCTCCATCACCCACACGGGAATGCCGTATTTCGCGAGCAGCTCCGTCTTTTCGCGCCCGTCCTGGAACTCCCAGTCGACGTAGTTGAGCTGCAGCTGGCAGAACTCCATGTGCTCCCCATAGGCCTCGAGGAAGCGGCGCAGCACCGGCATGGCCCCGTGGCAGGAGAAGCCGAGGTGGCGTATGCGCCCCGCGGCCTTCTGGCGCAGCAGGTAGTCGAGTATGCCGTTGGCCGGGTCGAGGTAGGCGTCGATATTCAGCTCGCAGACGTTGTGGAAGAGGTAGAAGTCGAAGTAGTCGACGCCGCATTTCTTGAGCTGCGCCTCGAATATCTCCTCCACCCTGCCCATGTTGGCGAGGTCGTAGCCGGGGAATTTGTCGGCCAGATAGAATTTCTCGCGCGGATAGGCCGCGAGCGCGCGGCCTATGGCCGTCTCCGAGTTGCCGGAGTGGTAGCCCCAGGCGGTGTCGAAATAGTTCACGCCGCGCGACATGGCGAGCGCGGTCATCGCCTCCACGGCGGCCTGGTCGACGGCGGAGTCGTCCCCGTCCACCACCGGCAGGCGCATACAGCCCATGCCGAGGGCGGATAGCTCAAGTCCCTTGAATTTACTGTAAATCATTTTCTCAGCTCCTTGTCATCATTTCGCGGCCTCGTCCACGCAGCGCAAAGCGTTCAGGCTGCGCGGGTAGCCCATATACGGCAGGCACTGGGACACGGCGTCTATCAGCGTCAGCCTGTCGTTGCCGAGGCGCATGTTGCCCGCGGCGTGGCTCACAAGCTGCGGCTCGCAGCCGCCCTGCGCCGCCAGCAGGCAGAAGGTTATCAGCTCGCGCTGGCGCAGGTCGAGCGCGCCGCGAGTGTAGTAGTCGCCGAAGCAGTTGGCGGCGAACCATCGGTTTATATGCCGCGTCTCCTCCGGGCCGCTGTTCTGGTAGCCGCGCATGTGCTCGCCGAATATCTCCACCTGAGCCGCGTTGCCCGCCTCAGCGCGCTCTGCGCGCTCTGTGCGCCCCTGAGGCGGCAGCGGCAGGGCGACGCCCAGCTCAGCGAGCACCTCGTTCACGACGCGCAGGAACGGCAGCGCCGTGCCCAGCCCCAGATACGCAGTGCTCTGGTACACCAGCTCCTTCAGCTCCGACGGCGTCACATCCCCGCTCAGAGCCGTGCGCGCTGCCTCGGCGAACAGCTCCGCGCTCCGGCAGCCCATCAGCGCCGCGAGCACGGCGAGGCAGCGGGTTTTCCCGTCCAGCCTGCTCTCCGACGGCACCTCGCCGAGGGCAAAATTATAGATTATCTCCGAAAACTCCGGGTCGCTTCCGGCCAGCCCCAGGCTGTCCAAATAGCGGCGCTTTGCGTCCTCTGTAGGTCTCAAGAAAACACCTCCGTTTGCCGCGCCGTATTCGGGCGGCTGACATTATTGTAAGATGCTTTTCATCTCATGTCTAATACTTATTTTAAATCGCTGATAATGCCCTTCAGGTATATTTGCGCATAATAAAAAAGCCTTGCAGAGCAAGGCTTTTTTATTATGCATGGCTCAGCAGAAATCCGCCTGGCAGTAGACGCACTCGCCGCCCTTGAAGGTCATCATGGGCACGAGCACCTGGCTGCCGTCGAAGGTGTTGCCGTTTATGTCGAAGTAGGACACGGGCTTCTTGCGCAGCTCGAATATGGCGACGTCGGCGGGCGTGCCGACGGCCATGGACGCAAGCTCCGGCATACCGACCAGCTCCGCGGGCCTGGTCACGGCGCAGTCGAGCACCTGCTCGAGGCTGAGGCCGAAGTCGAGGTACTTCGAGAGCACTCTCGGCAGCGAGTGGAGCGGCTGGAGGAAGGAGCCGATGTAGTTTATATCGCTGCTGATGATGTCCGGCAGGAAGCCCTGGGCGATGGCGGCCTGGCAGGTGTTCAGGTCGTAGTTGCCGCGTCCGTTGGAGGCGTCGAACAGGACGCCGCGCTTCCTCGCGGCCCAGAGGCCGTCGAGCACCTTGCCGTCGGCGTCGAGGCAGGTGTTCTCGCCGCGGTTCTGGTAGATGTGGCAGACGACGTCGCCGGGGCGGAGCATACCCGCGAGCTTGTCGAGCGGCATGCTGCAATCTGTGACGTGGACGACGACGCGGGTGCCGGCCTTCTCGGCGATCTCGACGGTGCGCGCCAGCGAGGCCTCGGCCATAGATGGGTCGATGATGTTCTTGGAGATGCGGGTCTTGAGGCCGACCAGCTCGCCGCGGTAGCGGTCAAACAGCTCGACTATCTTGCCCTCGTCGAAGAAGCGGGGGTCGAGGTTCTCGGGGTAGCGGTCGTTGGACTGGCCGCCGGAGCCGACCAGCAGGTAGGCCAGCACGCGCACGTCGCTCATGGTGACGACTCCGCGGTGGAACAGCTCGTAGCCGCCCGCGCCGCAGCTGCCGCCGTCGACGACGGTGGTGGCGCCGCAGCAGAAGGAGGTCGCCTCCGGCGAGACGGCAATCTCATTGCCGTGCTGGAAGCAGTGGACGTGGTAGTCGATGAGGCCGGGCGCGACGACCATGCCCTCGGCGTCGACGACCAGACGGTACTCCCTGCCGGGCACCGGCTCGGCTATGCGCCCGCCTACGAGCGCAATATCTCGCTTCTCAAAGGTGTGCGCCGCGCCGTCGTACACCTTGCCGTTTTTGATAAGAAAATCCATAATGTCACCTCTTAAGGAATAGATACATTTAATTATAGGCGTCTATCGTAAATTAGTAAAGAAAAAAGGACGTCTGAAAGACGTCCTTTTTTCTGGCAGGGGTTGAAGGGATCGAACCCTCGGCCTACGGTTTTGGAGACCGCCGCTCTACCAGCTGAGCTAAACCCCTATATACGTCCACCCGGCGACCGGATGGACTATGGTGGGCCTTCGGGGACTCGAACCCAGGACCGTCCGGTTATGAGCCGGATGCTCTAACCAACTGAGCTAAAGGCCCGCAAAAATATAGCCGCCACGATATTCGTGACGGCAATACCGCGTGTTGTGGCGCCTCCTGTAGGACTCGAACCTACGACACCGCGGTTAACAGCCGCGTGCTCTACCGACTGAGCTAAGGAGGCATATAATTGGGGGCAATTTCTTGCCCCCATTTTTTATGTTGGCGTTGACCTATCTTCCCGGCTCGTCTCCAAGCAAGTATTGTCGGCACAGGTGAGCTTAACTACTGTGTTCGGAATGGGAACAGGTGGACCCTCACCGTTAAAAACACCAACTCGTAAA
>CALWXY010000018.1 GCA_944385595.1 uncultured Oscillospiraceae bacterium | reverse complement strand
GAAAGCGGACGCCGACGCCTGCGCCACCCCGGCCGACTGGCGGCCCGGCGATGATGTCATCGTACCCACCGCTGGCAGCTGCGGCGTAGCCAAGGAGCGGATGGACAACCAGAGCGAGAATCAGTATCTTCGTGAGATCAAAACATCTCAGCGAACCTTGAAAAACACCGCCCCAGGCGGTCATATCCGGCAACTTGAATACCTTAGCTGACAGGGAGAGCGTCAGGCCGAGTGCGCGAAGACCACCTGTGCGGAGCAGATTCGCATCAAAGGACGGCCAAATAAGGTGCAGAGCGATACCCACTCAGGCCAAGGCAGCCTTGGCAAGCTGTCCCCGCCATGATCCCGTCAGCCTATGCGGGGTATCTTCCGAAACGCAAAATGCCGGAAATGCTTGATATTCCAAGCCTTTCCAGCATTTGCGGAGATTTGAAAAGATAATCAGAAAATCGGTAGAACTTTTTTATAAAAAGTCACCTCTCACTCATTCTGTCGCGGCTCCTTAGCCAAACCGAACCCGCTGACGCTGGGCTTCGGTTTGGGGTTACGAGGGGCTTGTCGATTTTTCCTTCTTCACTATTCACTATTCACTCAATTCCGGGGGTGTTGTCATGGTCGTCTCCGCTCTGCGGGTGCTGCTCGTAAACCTCATAGCCTACGGGGCCGCGCCGGTGATTATAGCCGAGCGCAGGGCAAAGCCCCTCGGCCGCAAGGTCTATCGCAACTGGTGCATCATCAGCGCCATCGTCGTCTCCGTGCTACTCATGGTTTTCTTCCGCGACTGCTACGGCCTGCTCGCCACCCTGCTCTTCGGCTTCCTCGCCTACAAAAGCGGGCTGCGCATACTCGCCGAGCGCGGCATGCTCTCAAAAAAGGATAACGCAAAATAATCCCCGCCGGGCCTCGAGAGAGGTCCGGTTTTTACTTGTGCAAAGCGTTAAATTGCTTTATACTGGCAGTAACAGGCAATCCCCCAGACAGTTTGACGCCAATCGGCGACGTTGCCGCCGGCGACTGGTACTACGAGGCCATCGTCTGGGCCGACGGGGCCGATATAGTCTCCGGCTACGGCGGCGGCAGCTTCGGCCCCGGCGACAGCATCACCCGCGAGCAGCTCGCCGCCATCCTCTACCGCTACGCCGCCGCCAAGGGCGTGAGTGTCGCGGAACACACCGACCTCACCGTCTACGATGACTACGACAGTATCAGCCCCTACGCGCTCGACGCGCTGAGCTGGGCCTGCGCCGAGGGTCTGATGACCGGACGCACCGGCAGCACCATCGACCCGCAGGGCACCGCCACCCGCGCCGAGGCCGCCGCGATATTCATGCGCTTTGACGAAAATATAATTTGAGGGAGCGGGCGCGAACTCTGCGAGGTATTGTACAACAAAAAAGAGGGAGCTTCAGCTCCCTCTTTTTTGTTATTCTCAGTTGCCGAGCACGCGCAGCTCCTTGCTCACGCGGTTTAGTATCTCGCAGCCGTCGTCGGTGACGATGACGAGGTCCTCGACCCTCGCGCCGAACTCGCCCGGCAGGTATATGCCCGGCTCGATGGAGAACACCATGTCCGTCTCGGTGAGGGCGGTGTTCACCGCGCTCACGTCGCCCTTCTCGTGATCCTCCATGCCGATGAAGTGGCCAAGTCTGTGGGTGAAGTACTCGCCGTAGCCCGCGGCGGCGATGTGGCCGCGCGCGGCGGCGTCGATATCGCACAGGCGCACGCCCGCGCGCACCATGGCCTCGGCCTTCTCATTGGCCTCGCGCACTATCCCGTACAGCTCAGCGTGCTTCGGGTCGGCCTTCTTCCAGAAGTAGGTGCGGGTCATATCGGAGCAGTAGCGGTCCTTCTTGCAGCCGATGTCGACGACTATGCAGTCGCCCTCCTTCACCACCGTATCGTCCGGCATGTGGTGCGGGTCGGAGGCGTTGGCGCCGAATGAGACTATCGGGTCGAAGGCCACGCCCTCGCAGCCGTACTCCGCGTACAGCCCCGCGAGGTAGTCGGCGCACTCCTTCTCCGTCGCGCCGTCGTGGATGTAGGCGGCGAGCTTCTCGATGCACTCGTCGTTTATCTCGGAGGCGCGGCGCATCAGCGCCTTCTCAGCCTCGTCCTTGCAGGCCCTGACGCTGTCGACGCAGTCGGAGCCGAGCACGGCCTTCGCCTCCGGGCAGGCGGCCATAATCGGCAGCAGGAAGCGCGCGGCCATGTTCTTGTCGACGCCAAGCACGCCTTCCGCAATATGCGGCGCGACTTTCTCGGCCACATCGTCGTCATCAGTGTGTATCTCAGTCCTAAAGCCTGTTTCGCCCAGCGAAAACAGCTTGTTTGCGAACAGGACATGCCCTCCGTCCGTCCTTACCAAAAAGGCCCAGAACCGCTCAAACGGCTCGACAAACACCCCTGTCAGGTAGTATATGCCCAGCGGGTCCGTCACCATCAGCTGGTTGAGACCGGCCGCTCTCATTTTTTCGCACACGCGCCCTATGCGCGCTTCATACTGATTCATAATTCTTACCTCACTGTTAAAAAAGCGCGGGCAAATGTTTGCCCGCGCTAAATTCTTACTGTCAGTCGACAAACGAAGTTGCAAGCCTAATAAGTATCTCCGCAGTCGTCTCCAGAGCCTGGGTGGTCACATACTCGTAGATACTGTGGCCGTTCTGATAGCCGGCGGAGATGTTCGGGCAGGGCAGACCTCTGCCGGAGATGATGGAGCCGTCGGTGCCGCCGCGGACGGGGATGGCGCGCGGGGTGACGCCGGAGTCGGCGATGGCCTTGAGGGCGTGCTCCAGAATCTCGGGACGCGGCTTGATGACCTCGTACATGCTGAAATATGTATCGGTAATCTCAAGCTCCACGGTCCCTGCGCCGTACACGCTGTTCAGATAATCCGCTATGCGCTGCATATACGCCTTGCGCGCGTGGAAACCGGACATGTCAAAGTCACGGATAAGATAGCTCAGCTTCGTCGTCGTCACACCGCCGTCAAAGGTCATGAGGTGATAATAGCCCTCGCGCCCCTCAGCGTGCTCGCAGGTCTCGGCGGCGGGGAGCATGCTGTCGAACTGCATGCCGACCCTGCTGGCGTTCAGCATCTTGTTCTTCGCACGGCCGGGATGCGTCTGCAGGCCGTGGATCGTCACATTGGCAGCAGCCGCATTGAATGTCTCGGCGTTTATCTCACCGACGGTCTGGCCGTCTAGCGTGTAGGCGAAATCGGCGCCGAAATAGTCGATGTCAAACACCCTCGCGCCGTTGCAGCCGACCTCCTCGTCCGTCGTGAAGCCGACCTTGATCGTGCCGTGCTTCACCTCGGGATGGGTCAACAGATACTCGGCCATATACATGACCTCGGCCACGCCGCACTTGTCGTCGCCGCCCAGCAGTGTCGTGCCGTCGGTCACTATCATGTTCTGCCCGACGTAGTTGAGCATATGCTCAAACTTCTCGGTACGCATGACTATGTTTTTATCTTTATTCAGCACGATATCCTTGCCGTCGTAATTCCAGACTATGCTGGGCTTTACATCGGTGCCGCTCACGTCGGGCGTGGTGTCAACATGCGCTATGAAGCCGACCACAGGCGCCTTCGTGTCGCAGTTGGCGGGAATGGTGGCATAGACGCAGCCCGCATCACACATGCGGATATCTACTGCACCCATCTCCTCCAGTTCTTTCATCAGCAGGCGGCTGAGATCCTTCTGCTTCTCGGTAGACGGTACGACGGGCGCGCCCGCTACAGACTGGGTATCCATCTTGACATAGCGGATAAAACGCTCAGCAACATTCGAAAGCTGTTCTGCCATTGTTTTAAGCTCCTTTCAAAATATCAAAATATCAATACTCTCTGAGAGATCAGTATTACTGCCAGCCGAGGAGCTGCGCGCCGATGAGGAACGCAGACGCCACGATGATATTGATGACCGTCAGAGGGATGACGAACTTCAACCAGCGGTCATACCGCACGCCGGCTATGGCGCAGATGCCCATTAAGAGCGACGCAGTCGGGAACAGCGGGTTGCCGAGGCCCTCGCCGAAGCAGTAGGCGGAGACGGCGACCTGACGGCTGACACCGACGACATCCGCCAGCGGGGCCATCAGCGGCATGATGACATAGGCATGTCCGGAAGACGAGGATATGAACAGGTTCATAATCAGGTTCACGATGAACATGCCGACAGCGGAGAGCGCCGCGGGCAGCGCCGCCAGAGGTATAGAAATCGCATTGACTATGGTGTGGATGATGTTGGCGTCGGTCATGACGACGCTCAGGGAGTTGGCGAGGCCGATGATGACGGCGGAGGTTGCCATCGTCTTTACGCCCTCGCAATAGGATTTGGACATTGAGTTCATGTCCATGCCGCCGATGATGCCGGAGCAGAAAGCGAGGACCATCATAGCGGTGGCGAGCTCAGCCATGCCCCAGCCGTACTGTATGGTGCCGAATGCATAGACCGCGAAGACAATCACGAGCAGGATCAGGCAGAGCAGGTGGCGGGTGTTGAACTTCTCGGCGACGTTGGCGAGAGCGGAATCACTGTCGTCGGAGCCGTCGTCGAGATCATAGATGCCGGTGAGGGAGCGGCTCGAATCATTGCGGATACGGGCGGCATAGCGCAGGGAGTAGCCGATGGCGATGCCGACGAATATGATCCACATCACGAGGCGCACGCCCGCGCCGGACATGACGGGAACGCCGGCGATCTCCTGGCCGATTATGGTGTTGAACGGCTCAATCGGGGAGGAGACGGTACCGGTGCTGGAGGGCAGGTAGAGGG
>CALWXY010000017.1 GCA_944385595.1 uncultured Oscillospiraceae bacterium | reverse complement strand
TGAATAGTGAAGAGTGAATAAGGAAAAATCGACCAGCTTCTGGCGAAGCTAGTCGATTTTTGGGGCGAGGAAACCTATTCACTATTCGTTATTCACTATTCACTTCCAAAAATCGACCCATCAGGTCAGTGAAGAGTGAATAGTGAAGAGTGAATAAGTAAAAATCGACCAGCTTCTGGCGAAGCTAGTCGATTTTTGGTGGGGGAAGGTGGATTCGCTTTTCTGCGGAAAAGCCACGCCGGTTGCAGAGCGCCACTGGCGCTCTGCCAAGAGCCGGCTTTCGAATCCACCTCTCAAATAGAAAAACGGCAACTCCTGACGGAGTCACCGTTTTTCTGGTGGGGGAAGGTGGATTCGAACCACCGAAGTCACTGACAACAGATTTACAGTCTGCCCCCTTTGGCCACTCGGGAATTCCCCCATGTATTGAATTGGAGCTGGTGGACGGACTCGAACCCCCGACCTGCTGATTACAAATCAGCTGCTCTACCGACTGAGCTACACCAGCATGGTCAACACCGGTCGTTACCAGCGAGGAATACTATAGCAGAACAAAATCTGATTGTCAAGACAAAAATGCAAAAAGCCGCGATTTTTTGCGGGATCACGACCCGGCGCGCCGCGCCGGAGGGGGAGGAAGAATGGATATGAAGCAACTGGCCGCCGAGTACCGCGCGAGCGGCGAGGCCTGCCGCTCCAGGGCGGCGTTTTTGGAGCGCGAGCTGCGCCACCGCCGGAAGGAGGGGCGCATAAGCGCGCTCGAGACCATGCGGCTGCGCCGCAGGATAGGTATGCTGCGCGGCATGGCGCGCGACTGCGCCGGCACCGCCGCATATCTGGAAAATTACTACAGGGGAGGGCCTTCATTTGAACAGTACATATAGGGACAGGGAGCCGGAGCTCGCCATCATCTCCGAGGCGTTTCCGGAGCTGCGCGAGGACGTGCGCATAGGGCGAATCATGGCGGGCGCGCTGAGCCAGCGACTCTCGCCGCTGCAGCGCGAGGCTCTGCTGCTGCACTACGCGGACGGGCTGTCCGTCTCCGAGATAGCGAGGCGGCGCGGCGTCTGCCCGTCGACGGTGTGGCGCACTCTCCAGCGCGCTAAAAATGAGCTGGGCTGGGCAATGCGGCTCGGAGGCATCTGCATCAGGGACTGATTTGCGATTTTCCCGCGCCTGTGTTACAATGTCGGAAAAAAGCGAAAAGGATACCCGGCATGAAAAGACTAGCAATACTATTTCTCATACTGGCCGCTCTTTTTACCGCCTGCACTCTGCGCCCCGAGGCCACGCCCGACCCGCACGAGGGCATGATCCAGGTCGACGACGGCACCGGCCTCGTCTGGCTGCCGCTCATAGAGGAGCTGCGCCCGAACACGCTCACGCCGGAGCTGTTCTCAACGCAGGACGGCGTCGTGAGCTGCTCTGAGCCGTATGAGCACGGCATAGACGTCTCCGAGCACCAGCTTGAGATAGACTGGCAGGCCGTCGCCGCGAGCGGCCTCGCCGACTTCGCCTTCATCCGCGCGGGCTACCGCGGCTACACCGAGGGGCAGATTTACGAGGATCCGTATTTCCGCGCCAACATCGAGGGCGCGCTCGCAAACGGCATACCCGTCGGCGTCTACTTCTTCTCGCAGGCGATAACGCCGGAGGAGGCCGCCGAGGAGGCGGAGTTCCTGCTCGGCCTGATTGCGGATTACGAGATAAGCTACCCCGTCGTCTACGACTGGGAGCCCATGCACATAGCCGAGGCGCGCACTGAGGGGCTCTCCGGCGAGGTGCTCACCGACTGTGCCATAGCCTTCTGCGAGGCGGTGAGGGCCGCGGGCTATGAGCCCGCCGTCTACTTCTACCGCCACCTCGGCTACTACGACTACGAGCTCGGCCGCCTCGGCGACTACACCTTCTGGGTCGGCGCGCCGGGCGACTACCCCAGCTTCTACTACGAGCACGAGTACTGGCAGTACTCATACACGGCCACGGTGCCCGGCATACCCGGCGACGTGGACATGAACCTCCATTTCACGGCCCTGCCGGAGCCGGAGGCAGAGACAGATACGGAATAAGGCACAAAAAGGCGCGGAAAAAAATTTCCGCGCCTTTACTGTTGACAAAAAACCGTATTACACGTATAATACGGTTAGAGGAACTGTATTACTCAAGTAACACGGTTGAGAGGCGGTGAGACGATGGTCAGTTTCGAGGGCTTTGCCGCGAGCGGCGCCCTGCCTATATATTTGCAGATGGTACTCCACATAAAGCGCGGCGTCATCGCCGGGAGCATAGAGGACGGCGACGAGCTGCCGTCGCGCCGGGTGCTGTCGGCGCTGCTGGGGGTGAACCCGAACACGGTGCAGAAGGCATACAGAATACTTGAGGACGAGGAGCTTATCCAGTCGCGCTCCGGCGCGAAGAGCTATATGCTGCTTGACGACGAGAAAACCGCGCGCATACGCGCGGAGCTGACCGAGCACGACGCGCGCGCCGCCGTGACTGCGATGAAGCAGATGGGGCTTTCTAAAGATGATGCTGTGGCGCTCATCGAGAAATACTGGGGGTGAGGACGTGAAAAAACATCTTTCGGTGCTGGCGCTTCTGATGCGCGGCACGATTTGGAAATTCATTGCGCTGCTTATTCTTGGGACTGTGGCGGAGTACTTCTTCGTCCGCATGTCGTTCGGCTCTCCGGCGGAGAGAGCCGTCGGCTCGCTGCCGGTGAAGCTGGTGTTTTTCGCCTGCTTCCTGCTGCTGAGCGTACTGCTCTGGGCCTCGTGCGGCGACTTGGGGGCGAAATCGAGCTACACCATACGCCGCCTGAGGATAGACGAGCGGGTGGTGTTCGCCTGGCAGGCCGTCTGGAACAGCTGCGCCTACTTCATACTCTGGGCGTGGCAGGCGGCGGTGGCCGTGTGGCTCGCGCAGCTCAGTCTCGCGCAGCTCCCGGCGGAGTACGCGGGGCCGCAGGCGCTGATGATGGCCTTTTACCGCGCGGACTTCCTGCACGCGCTCATCCCGCTGCTCGACAGCTCCGTCTGGGTGCGAAACGCGCTGATGATGCTGGGGCTGGGGCTTACGGGCGCGCTGCTTCCGCTGCGTCAGCGGCGCGGCAAGCGCGGATTGTGGATATTCGTCTACGCCCAGTTCTGCGCGGCAATCTTCCCCATAAGCACCGGAGACTCAAACGGCGCGGGGATCTCGACCATCGTGAGCGTCGCCGTCATAGCCGCGAGCGTTGCTCTGGCTGTTGGAAGCCGGGAGGTGCGCGATGAATGAGTGGCTGAGATGGCGCATCCCCGCCGAGTGCGAGCTGCGGCGCGAGCTGAAGGTCATAGCGGGCCTGATGGCGGGCGCGCTCGTATTCAGCCTGTTCTTCCTGACCTGCTACTCCGACTGGCACGCGAGGCTCTACATGAGCCGCGGGACGGACAGAATACTCATGCCCGGCGCTGTGATGCCGCAGTTCGACGAGGTGTACGCCGGGAACAGGACGCAGCTTGGTTTTGCGGTGGCGCTGCTGTGCATGGCGGTGATCGCCGCGCGGTATTACATGCTGCACCGCCAGGGCGGCAGCCGCAGCGACTACCTTATGCGCCGCCTGCCTGACCGCTGGGAGTACGCGCGCCGCTGTGTGACGCTTCCGCTGCTTGGGGCGCTGGCTGTGATAGCCGAATTTATAATCGTGACACTCATATATTTCGCCGTGTATGCGCTGGTGACGCCGGAGGTCTGCCTCCCGGCGGGCTGGCAGGACGGACTGTGGAGGGTGATACTATGCTGGAGATAAAGAAGCTCGGAAAACGCTATATGGCCAAGACCGCGCTGGAGGACGTCGAGCTGACGCTCCGCCCCGGCGAGATAGTGGGCCTCTTCGGCGAGAACGGCGCGGGCAAGACGACGCTTATGAAATGCGTGCTCGGCCTGCTGCCGCACACCGGCGAGGTGCTGCTGGACGGCGAGCCGGTGACGCGGAGGAATATCGAGAGACTGTCGTTCGCGACGGCGGAGCACTCGTTTTTCCCGCGCCTCACGGCCGAGGCGCACCGCGAGTTCTACGCCGCGCACTTCCCGAAGTTCTCGGAAAAGCGCTACCGCGGGCTGATGGAGTTTTTCAATCTGCCGAAGCACCGCGCCATAGGCAGCTTTTCCACCGGCCAGAAGAACCAGTTTGAGGTCATCATGGCCGTGTCGCAGGGCGCGGACTATATACTGATGGATGAGCCGTTTGCGGGCAACGATGTGTTCAACCGCGAGGACTTCTACAAGGTGCTGCTCGGCATACTCGAGCCGAACGAGACGATACTGCTCTCGACGCATCTTATAGAGGAGGGCTCGAACTTCGTAAACCGCGCGGTGCTGCTGCACAAGGGGCATGTTATAGGCGACGAGACCGCCGACTCGCT
>CALWXY010000016.1 GCA_944385595.1 uncultured Oscillospiraceae bacterium | reverse complement strand
TCGCGCTCCGGGATGATGGAGTGGCTCGGCACGGGCACCATTTTGGGCTTGTCGTATTTCTTAGCCATTGTCGGAGGCCCCCTTCCTGTGAGGCATAAAGCGGGCGAACACGCCGGTGTTGTTGGTGGCGAGCATGACAAGTATGAGGACTATTGCGTAGACCAGCATACGGTAGTCGGAGAACTGGCGCAGCGCCTCCGGCAGGACGTACAGCACGACGGTGGCGATGATTGAGCCCCAGATGTTGCCGAGTCCGCCGAGGACGACGTAGACCAGCACGAGAATCGAGGTGTTGAAGTCGAACTGCGCCGCCGTGATGCTCGAGTAGTTGAGGCCAAAGAGCGCGCCCGCCGCGCCCGCGAGGGCAGCGGAGATGACGAAGGCGGTGAGCTTGTATTTCGTGACGTTTATGCCGACGCTCTCGGCGGCGATACGGTTGTCGCGTATGGCCATGACGGCGCGGCCGGTGCGGCTGCGCACGAGGTTGAGGACGACGATGAGGGTTATCATGATGAGCACGAATCCCATGGTGAAGGTGGCGATACGGGCGTTGCCCGCCGCGCCCTGCGCGCCCTTTATAATCTGTATGCCGTTCTCGCTGAGGCCGAGGCTCTGGATGGTCTTGGTGCCGTCGATATTCATGGCGATGTGGAGGCCGTTTTCATCCCAGCCGACGAGCAGGCAGTTTATGAGGTTCTTGATAATCTCGCCGAAGGCCAGCGTGACTATGGCGAGGTAGTCGCCGCGCAGGCGCAGGACAGGCACGCCGACGATGACGCCGACTATGGCGGCGAACACCGCGCCGAGCAGCAGGGCTATGATCATACGCACGGTGTCGTTCGGGATGGAGGCCTGCAGGCTCATTGCGGTGATGATGCCGGAGAATGCGCCGACGCTCATGAAACCGGCGTGGCCGAGGCTCAGCTCGCCGAGCACGCCGACGGTGAGGTTCAGGGAGATGGCCATGCAGACGTAGCAGCATATGGGCACCAGCATACCGGTGGTGGAGCGGTTGAGCAGATCCATCTTCTGGCAGATGGTGACGACGATGAACGCGAGGATGACGAGGCCGTAGGTGGCGTAGTCGACCTTGGTGATGGTCTTCATATTTTTGAAGTAGCTCTTCATATCGCTCACCTCAGACTTTCTCGGGCACATACTTGCCCAGCAGGCCGGAGGGCTTGACCAGCAGCACGACTATGAGCACGGCAAAGAGTATGGCGTTGGAGAGCTGCGTGGAGATATAGGCCTGCGACAGCGACTCGATTACGCCGAGCAGTATGCCGCCGAGGAATGCGCCGGGGATCGAGCCGATTCCGCCGAAGACGGCGGCGGTGAAGGCCTTGATGCCGGGCATGGTGCCGGTGGTCGGCTGCAGAACCGGCGAATAGGAGCACAGCAGCACTCCGGCTATGGCGGCGAGAGCCGAGCCTATGGCGAAGGTCATGGAGATTGTCCTGTCGACGTTGATGCCCATGAGCTGAGCCGCGCCGCGGTCCTCGGAGCAGGCGCGCATGGCCTTGCCCATTTTGCTGCGGCTGATGAACTGCGTGAGGCAGACCATGATGATGACGCAGGCTATGACGGTCATGAGCGCGACATAGGATATGCGCAGCTGGCCGCCGAACAGGGTCATCTGGCCGCTGATGATGGGGGTGAAGTTCTTGGGGTTCGCGCCGAACAGCAGCTGCGCGGCGTTCTGCAGGAAGTAGCTGACGCCGATGGCCGTGATAAGGACGGCGAGCGAGCCGGCCTGGCGCAGCGGCTTGTAGGCGAGCCCCTCGATGACGACGCCGAGCACGGTGCAGACCAGCATGGCGAGCAGCACCGCGACTATCGTGACCACGGCGGTCATGACGGCGGAAGGCTCTTCAGGGTTCAGGACGTTGGCGGCGGCGTAGGTCATGGCGTAGAACGCCACATATCCGCCGACCATGATGACGTCGCCGTGGGCGAAGTTCAGCATTTTGGCGATACCGTAGACCATAGTATAGCCCAGGGCTATTATGGCGTAGATACTGCCAAGGCTGATGCCGGTGATCAGATAGGACAGAAACTCCATAAGCTCTCACAACCTCTCTCTTTTGTCTATGGCAGAAAGCGGCGCGGGACGGCGCAGAGGCTCCCGCGCCGCTTTCTACCATAGAACGGCATATAAACAGGGTGGCTGCCGGAAAATCCGGCAGCCTGCCCTGCTGCTTTTTCTGTTTTCAAGCTCCGTCAGGGAGTGACGTAGGCGCCGTCGCGGATGACGACAGCGGTAGGATCCTTGGAGACCGCACCGTTCTCGTCCCAGGTCATCTCGCTGCCGGCGCTGGTGAGGCCGACGACGGACAAATCAGCCATGGCGGCGATCAGAGCGTCGCAGAGTTCCTCGTTGGACATGTCGGCGTTCACACCGGCGGCCATGATGGCGTCGTAGACGATATACACAGCGTCGTAGGCGTCGGCGGCGAACTGGTTGGGAATCTCGCCGTTGCAGCGCTCGCCGTACTCGGCGACGAAGTTCTGGGTAAGCTCGTCCTCAGCGTCGGCGGAGAACGGGGTCAGCAGATACACGCCCTCGGCGAGGCTGATGTCAAAGCCGGGCACGGTGAGGATACCGTCCATGCCGTCCACGCCGAAGAAAGTGGGCGCATAGCCCATCTGGCTGGCCTGGGTCAGGATGACGGAAGCGGGGGTGTAGTAGATGGGCAGGAAAATCATGTCGGCGCCGGCGCTCTGGGCGGCGGTCAGCTGGACGTTGAAGTCGGTCTGGCTGTCCTCGGTGAAGGTGCCCTCGTAGACAATCTCCATGCTGCGGGCCTCGGCCTCGGTGAAGAAGTTGTCGCGGATGCCCTGGGAGTAGGGATCGTCGTTCTTGTAGATGATGGCGATCTTCACGCCGTCAAAGTGCTCATCGATGTACTGAGCGGAGCGGGAGCCCTGGTTGGAATCGGTGAAGCAGACCTGGAAGACGTTGTCGTTGCCCTCGATGACGTCGTCGCCGGAGGCGGAGGGGGTGACGGTGAAGACGCGGTCCTCATAGGCGAGGGGGACGACGGACAGGGCCGGGCCGGAGGTGACGGTGCCGACAAGGATCTGCATATCCTGATCCATCAGGTTGTTGTAGGCGTTGACGGAAGTCTCGGGATCGTGGACGTCGTCGGCGTAGATCAGGTTGAACTGAACGTCGCCGCCGAGGGCGTTGATCTCATCGACAGCAATCTGAGCGGCGTTGACAACGGCGTTGCCGTAGATGGCGGCGCCGCCGGTCAGCGGGCCGATAACGCCGATGGTGAAGGTGCCGCCGGCAGCGGCCTCGGGGGCCTCGGACTCGGTGCCCTCATCGGGGGTGGTGGACTCGGGAGCGGTGCTCTCGGGAGCAGCGCTCTCCTCGCTGCCGCCGCAGCCGGCCATCAGACCGACGACCATGCACATGGCGAGCAGGAGGGCAAGAACTTTGCTCTTTTTCATAATAATACCTCCAAAATGATTTCTATTCGCCCGCGGGGACAACTCTAAGCGTTCCGCCGCATAACTGCGCGCACAACGTGTCGCTCGTGTGTGCCGGAATGCGAAAGCCCCTCGCAGGTTCAAGATATTAGAATTATAATAGCTCAGTTTCTCAAAGTCAACGAGAAAAGCTACAAAATCTCGCCTTCTCGCCGCCCTCCGTCTTTGCTGTTATGACGATATTTTTTCAGTTTCGTCTGTGAATAATTTCTCAATCGCGTTATAACGCTTTAACAGCTTGCCGAAAAGCTCCGCCAGAGCTTTTCGGCCGCGCTTTGCCGCCGGGCATTTTCGAGAGCGAAAATGCCGCTTCGCTCAAAAAGCCTGATTCCTCAGGCTTTTTGACGGCGGCTTATCCAATTCGAGGCGGGCCTTGCCCCCTCGAGCTCCCCCGCCGCATACTGTGGTT
>CALWXY010000015.1 GCA_944385595.1 uncultured Oscillospiraceae bacterium | reverse complement strand
CGCTTCCGCAGGACATGAGAGACGCCGCCGGGACGCTGGGGATTAGTTTACATAATTTATAAATTTTATGATTATGTTAAGCTCCGTTGTAATGTGTAGACATTTGGATATGCTTGTAGTATAATGTAGCATTGCTAAATAATGTTCTGGAGAGAACCATGGATAAGCTCATCGTTGTGCTGCCGGTGACGGTGCTGTTTTTAATATTGCTCTGGTATCTCGGCGTGTATCGCAGCGTGCGCCCGGAGGGCGCGCCGCTGCCGCCGATGCCGGAGGAGAGTGAGCCGCGCCTCGCCACCGCCTCGCCGCGCTATCCCATCACCCGGCGCGACTGCGCCCTGATGGCGCTGCTCTGCGCCGTCTACGGCTTCTTCGCCTTTTTCATCCTCGGCAACATCGAGGGGCCGCAGAGCGTCCGCGCATTCGAGGCGGGCGACACCGCCGTCTTCGACTTCGGCGAGGTCACGGATGTCGGCAGCGTCATGTACTTCACCTCGCTGCACACCGGCGAGTACGTCCTCGAGTACTCCGAGGACGGAGAGAGCTGGCAAAGCTGCGACACCATGACTCAGAAATACAACCAGCTGTTCAAGTGGCTGACCGTCGAGCTGCCGGAGGGCGAGAACGGCGAGGACATCGCCCTCGCGTTCCGCGCGCGCTATGTGCGCCTCACTGCTTCGGCACGCCTCGACCTCGCGGAGCTGGCCTTCAAGTCGCCGGACGGCGGGCTGCTCTCGCCGTCTTACAGCGAGGCCGACGCCGCCCTCTTCGACGAGCAGGAACTTGTCCCGGAGCGCGCGACCTATATGAACAGCTCCTATTTTGACGAGATCTACCACCCCCGCACCGCGCTCGAGCACATCGAGAACGTGAAGCCCTACGAGGTCAGCCATCCCCCGCTCGGCAAGCTGATCATATCCATAGGCATCAGAATCTTCGGCATGACGCCATTCGGCTGGCGCTTCATGGGCGCGCTGTTCGGCGTTTTGATGCTGCCGCTGCTCTATATACTGCTCAAGCTCATGTTCGGCTGCACCGCGGCCGCCGCCGCGGCGACCTTCGTCTTCGCCTTCGACTTCATGCACTTCGTGCAGACCCGCATCGCCACAATCGACACCTACGCTGTGTTCTTCATTCTGGCGTCATTCCTGTTCATGTTCATGTTCATCCGGCAGAACCCGGATGAGACGCGGCTCAGGTCGCGTCTCTGGCCGCTCGGTCTGAGCGGCACACTCTGGGGCGTCGGCTGCGCCTCGAAGTGGACGGTCATCTACGCGGGCGCGGGGCTTGCCGTCATCTGGCTGGCCTACTGGATTTGCCGGGGCGTCTACCTCAAAAAGACCGGCAGGCTGCGCAGGCTCGCAAAAGAGCTTCTCGGCAATATCTGCTTCTGCCTCGTGTTCTTCGTCGCCGTGCCATGTGCCATCTACTACGTCAGCTACTGGCCTTACGGCACCGCGAACGGCCTGAGCGGCTTCGGTATGCTGTTCAGCCGCGAGTACTTCGATATCTTCTGGGAGAACCAGCAGTTCATGTTCTCCTACCACAGCGGGCTCGAGGCCACGCATCCCTACGCCTCGCGCTGGTGGATGTGGATTCTCGACGCGCGGCCCATTCTCTACTATCTCGACTATATCAGCTCCACGACAAAATCCGCATTCGGCGCCTTCAACGGCCCCATGCTCTGCTGGGGCGGCTTTGTCGCCATGCTGTTCATGTTCTGGCGCACCGTCAGGCGGCGCGACTTCCGCGCCGGCATGATCTCCGTCGGCTACCTCGCCTCGCTGCTGCCGTGGGTGTTCATATCCCGCCTCACCTTCGCATATCACTATTTCCCGTGTATGCTCTTCCTCGCCATCGCGCTCGGCTATGTCTTTGCGCTGATTTGCAAGCACATCGCCGACTGGAAGCCGTGGATCTACTCATTCTGCGGCGCGGCGGGCATACTGTTCGTCATGTTCTACCCCGTGCTGACCGGCATACCGTTCTCCCGGAGATACACGGCCCTGCTGGCCTGGTTCCCCGGCGCGTGGCCGTTCTAGCCGGAATCCATTAAAAACAGGTGTTTTTATGCTCACTGATTTCCACATCCACAGCATCTGCTCCGACGACGCGCACGACACCATGGCCGACATGGCCCTGGCCTCATACGGGCGCGGCGTGCGAATTATGTGCTTCACCGACCACGTCGACCTGGACGACTACCGCACCGGCCGCCCCGACCCGAACTGCTTCGATATCTGGCCGGACATCCGGCGCAGCTGCGCCGAGGCCAAGGCCGCCGCGCCCGGCGACCTTGAGATTCTCTGCGGCATCGAGCTCGGTCAGGCCAACCACGACGTCCCCCGCGCCGAGGCCATTGCCAACACCGAGGGGCTGGACTTCGTCATCGGCTCCCTCCACAATCTGCGCGGCACGCCCGACTTCTCCGTCCTGCGCTACATCTCCTACGGCGACTGCAAGCACTATCTGAGCCTCTACGTCCAGGAGCTGCTCGAGCTCTCGCAGCTCGACTGCTTTGACGTCATGGCCCACATAGGCTACACGAGGCGCTACATGCTGCGCGACGGCTTCGACATACCTCTCACCATGAAAAACCACGGCGACGAGCTGGAGACCATATTCAAAAACCTCATATCCAAAGGCAAGGGCATTGAGATGAACTGCTCCGGCCTCCGCAGCGCCGGCATACACAACACCATACCGGTCATGTCCGTCATAAAGCGCTACCGCGAGCTGGGCGGCGAGATCATCACCGTCGGCAGCGACGCCCACTGCGTCGCCGACGCGAGCGTCGGCATAGAGCGCGGCTTCGAGCTGCTGCGCGAGGCGGGCTTTGAGTATGTAACTGTCTACAGAAAACGCAGACCCGAATTTATAAAAATCTAACATAGGAGGACACACAAATGATTGCCATAGGCTCCGACCACGGCGGATTCCACCTCAAGGCTGAGGTCATGAAATATCTCGACGAGAAGGGCATAGCCTACAAGGACTACGGCACCTACTCCGAGGAGAGCTGCGACTACCCCATCTACGGCGAAAAGGTCGCCCGCGCCGTCGCCTCCGGCGAGTGCGAAAAGGGCATCGTCATCTGCGGCACCGGAATAGGCATATCCATCTCCGCGAACAAAATTAAGGGCATACGCGCCGCCCTCTGCTCCGACTGCTTCTCCGCCGAGATGACCCGCCGCCACAACGACGCGAACATCCTCGCCATGGGTGAGAGAGTGCTCGGCGTCGGCCTCGCGCTCAAAATCGTCGAGACCTTCCTGAACACCCCCTTCGACGGCGGCAGACACGCCCGCCGCGTCGCGCTCATATCCGAGCTTGAAAAATGATGCCAGGCTCTCGCGGAAAGGAGTGAGGCGCCACGTCTTATAAACCCGGCGATATATACAGGGGCAAGCTGCGCCTTCGCCCCTTCATAACCATACCCCTCGGCATACTGCTCTTCCTGCTGCTCGTGTTCCTCGTCCTCTTCTACGGGCTTCAGAGGTACATCGTCTACGGTCAGGACGGAGTTTACCTCGACTTCTCCGGCGAGGCGCAGAGCCAACCCGGCACGCCCGGCGGCACCGTCGACTACGGCGTCACCGCCGAGATCGTCTACGACGAGGCCGACTACTCCGACGTCCAGTACTCCGCCGGTCAGGGCCTCACGAACATGAAGGCCCTCTATGTCAGCGGCAGTCAGGTCACCGCCGAGACTCTCGGCTCCATAGGCAGCCAGATTACCGCCCTCGGCGCAAACGCCCTCGTGCTCGAGATGAAAACCACCCAGGGCACACTCGGCTGGTACTCCTCCGTGCCGCTCGCCACCTCCTACGGCACCAACGGCACGCTCGACATTGCCTCCGCCATCGCGCCGCTCAAGGAGCAGGGCGTCTGGCTCGTCGCGAGAATCAGCTGCTGCGTCGACGAGTACATGGCGCTTCGCAACACGCCTCTGGCGCTCGCCACCGCGAACGGCACCGTCTACAGCGACAGCACCGGCCTCTGGCTTGACCCCTCGAACACCGACGTGCGGCAGTACACCGCCGACCTCGCCAAAGAGCTTTTGAGCCTCGGCTTCGACGAGGTGCTGCTCGCAGACTTCGTCGTCCCCCAGCCCGCCGACGGCACCGAGCTGGTCTATTCCCAGGTCAGCTCCGTGTCGCTCACGCCGGAGATCATACTCTCCGGCTACGCCATGGCCGTGCGCGACGCGGTCGAGGGAAGCGGCAGGCTCTCAGTCCTCTGCGACGCGCAGTCCTGGCGCACGGGCAGCACGGATAGCGGTCAGGACCCTGAGCTCTTCTCCAAGGTTTTTGACAGGCTCTACTGGGTCACCGACGGCAGCACCGCCGCCTCCGACATGCAGATTGTCGGCGAGAATGTGCCCCAGGACCAGCTCTCATCCCGCTTTGTGCCTATCATGTACGCCACCAGCACCGAGTCGTGGGTGTATCCGTACACACCGCAATGACAAAAAATTCCCCGGTCTGTGACCGGGGAATTTTTTCAGCTTATCATCTCAATTTTGCCGTCGTGCGGGTATAATTGCAGGGCGTCCTGCTCGGTGAAAAAGGCGTCGAAGCCGTTGAACCAGCCGCTTTTCGCGTGGTCTATGGCGCTCTTGACCGGGTACTGCCTCCAGGTCTGCTGGTGCGTGTAGTTTATCCAGGCGTTGATTATATAGCCGTCGTTCACCTCGTCTATGACGTAAGTGACGTAGCCGCGCTGGCGCTCGCCGTCAGCCGGGAGGGAGAACAGCGCGAACACCGCGTCCGACTGCTGCTCACCCCAGAATATGCTGTCCGACACCCAGCTCTCGCGGCCGAGGCTCACATACGGCGCCGAGTAGGTGACGCCGCCGGAGTCGTACAGCACTCTGCCGCCCAGCTCACCGCCGTCGCTCCAGCCCTCGCTGAGGTGGTACGGCGGCCACAGCTCCAGGCACTCCGTGCCGTAGAAGCCGGGGTT
>CALWXY010000014.1 GCA_944385595.1 uncultured Oscillospiraceae bacterium | reverse complement strand
TTCTTATATTTCTTGCCGCTGCCGCAGGGGCAGGGGTCGTTTCTGCCCGGCTTTTTCGTCTTGCGCACCGGCTGGCGCTTCACCGGCTCGCCGCCGGCGTTCGCGGCGGACTCCTTGGCCACCGCCTTGCGCTGCACCTGCTCGCCGACGCGCACCTGGACCGTGTAGATGCGGCGCGCAACCTCGGCCTTGATGCCGTCGATCATGGCCTCGAACATCTCGTAGCCCTCTTCCTTGTAGGCGTCGACGGGCTTGGTGTTGCCGTAGGCGCGCAGCGTTATGCCGCGCCGCAGCTCGCTCATGGCGTCGATATGCTCCATCCAGTACTGGTCGACCACGCCGAGCACAACGACGCGCTCAATCTCGCGCATGAGCGGAGTGCCGTCCTCGCGCAGGCCGAAGCCCTTCTCGCGCATGTCGTACACGGCGTCCGCGCGCTCGAGCACGGCGGCTGCGAGGTGCTCGGTGTCGAGGCTGTCGAGCGGGTATTTCTCCGCGGTGATATCGTCGCGGGTGAGGAAGAGCTGGTAGAACGGCGCGAGCACTTCCTCCAAATCCGCCTCGCTCTCCGGGTGGGGCTTTGCGCCGAGCGCGTCGGAGATGTGGGCGGTGACGTAGTCGCGAACCATGGCGCGGACGTTGTCGCGGATATTCTCGCCGTCGAGCACGCGGCGGCGCTCCTCGTATATGGTGTTGCGCTGCACGTTCATCACGTCGTCGTACTCGAGGACGTTTTTACGCGACTGGAAGTTGCGGCTCTCGACGTTTTTCTGCGCCTGCTCTATGGCGTTGGAGGCCATCTTGACGTCGAGCGGGACGTCCTCCTCCATGGCTCCGCTCATCATATCGAGCACGCGCTCGGAGCCGAAGAGGCGCATGATATCGTCGGTGAGGGCGATGTAGAAGCGGCTCTCGCCGGGGTCGCCCTGGCGTCCGGAGCGTCCGCGCAGCTGGTTGTCTATGCGGCGGGACTCGTGGCGCTCGGTGCCTATGATGAAGAGGCCGCCCGCCTCCCTGACCTTCTCGGCCTCGGCTGCTATGACGGCCTTGTGCGCGGCGAGGCGCTCGCCGAACAGCTTGCGCGCGGTGAGGATGTCCTCGTTGTCTGTATCGGCGAAGCCGGTGGCCTCGGAGATGACGGCCTCGTCGTAGCCCGCCTTGCGGAGGTCGCTGATGGCGAGGAACTCGGCGTTGCCGCCGAGCATGATGTCGGTGCCTCGGCCTGCCATGTTGGTGGCTATGGTGACGGCGCCGAGCTTGCCCGCCTGGGCGACTATCTCGGCCTCGCGCTCGTGGTTTTTGGCGTTCAGCACGTTGTGGGGTATGCCCTCGCGCTTTATGAGCGAGGAGAGGTATTCGCTCTTCTCTATCGACACGGTGCCGACCAGCACGGGCTGCCCCTTGGCGTGGCACTCCTTTATCTGCGCGATGATGGCCCTGTCCTTGCCCTGCTGGTTTTTATATATGGCGTCGTTGTAGTCCTTCCTCGCGAGGGGCTTGTTGGTGGGGATCTCGACTATGTCGAGCTTGTATATGGCGGCGAACTCCTCGGACTCGGTCATGGCCGTGCCGGTCATGTCGGAGACCTTGCCGTAGAGGCGGAAGTAGTTCTGGAAGGTGATGGTCGCGAGCGTCTTGCTCTCGCGCTCGACGGTGACGTGCTCCTTGGCCTCTATCGCCTGGTGCAGGCCCTCGGAGTAGCGGCGGCCTATCATCTGGCGGCCGGTGAACTCGTCGACGATGATGACCTCGCCGTCCTTGACCATGTAGTCTGTGTCGCGCTTCATGACGCCGTGCGCCTTGATGGCCTGGTTGATGTGGTGCGAGATGGTGGAGTTTTCGATATCCGCGAGGTTCTCCAGCCCGAAGGCCTTCTCGGCCTTGGCGATGCCGCGGGGGGTGAGCGTCGCGGTGCGGGCCTTCTCGTCGACGACGTAGTCGGCGTCGAAGTCCTCGTCCTCGTCGCTCTTCTCGTCGAGCGAGGCGCAGACCTTCACCTTGAGGCGGGAGACGAAGTCGTCGACCTGGCGGTAGAGGTCGGTGCTCTCCTCGCCCTGGCCGGAGATAATCAGCGGGGTGCGCGCCTCGTCTATGAGTATGGAGTCGACCTCGTCGACGATGGCGAAGGCGTGGCCGCGCTGCACCATGCTCTCCTTATAAATGGCCATGTTGTCGCGCAGGTAGTCGAAGCCCATCTCGTTGTTGGTGCCGTAGGTTATGTCGGCGGCGTAGGCCTTTTTGCGCTCGGCGGAGGTCAAACCGTGGACTATGAGGCCGACGCTGAGACCCATGAAGCGGTGCACCTTGCCCATCCACTCGCTGTCGCGCTTGGCGAGGTAGTCGTTTACGGTGACTATGTGCACGCCGTTGCCCGCGAGGGCGTTGAGGTAGGCGGGCATGACGGCGACGAGGGTCTTGCCCTCGCCGGTTTTCATCTCGGCGATGCGCCCCTGGTGGAGCACGACGCCGCCTATGAGCTGCACTCTGAACGGCTTCATGCCGAGCACGCGCCACGCGGCCTCGCGCACGGCGGCGAAGGCCTCGACCATGATATCGTCCAGCGTCTCGCCGTTTGCAAGGCGCTCCTTGAACTGAGTTGTCTTGGCTTTCAGCTCCTCGTCGCTGAGGGCGGAGTATTCCTTGTCGAGCGCCTCGATGGCGTCGACCACCGGATATATTTTTTTAAGCTCCCGCTCGGAGTGGGAGCCGAACAGCTTGTCGAAAAGACCCATTGCAGTAAACCTCCTGTGCCGGCGGCGCACCGCCGGGTTTAACTTAATGATTATAGCATGAATTTGTGAACAAAAAAAGAGAAAAGGGACACAATTCCGGCCATTCCGCAACATGGAGCGCGCAAATATTATTGAAGATGGCGGAAATATGTTGTATAATATTTTATTATTTGCAATCCACGCAAAACTGAAAGGAAGTCAAGCCTATGAAACAACTGCTTTTGGGCAACGCCGCCGTCGCCCGCGGTCTCTACGAGGCCGGCTGCCGTTTCGTCTCGGCCTACCCCGGCACCCCCTCCACCGAGATCAGCGAGCAGGCCGCCCTCTACGACGAGATATACGCCGAGTGGGCGCCCAATGAGAAGGTCGCCATGGAGGCCGCCATCGGCGCCGCCTTCGGCGGTGCCCGCAGCTTCTGCGCCATGAAGCACGTCGGCCTCAACGTCGCTGCCGACCCCCTCTTCACCGCCTCCTACACCGGCGTCAACGCCGGTATGCTCATCGCCGTCGCCGACGACCCCGGTATGCACTCCTCCCAGAACGAGCAGGACTCCCGCCACTACGCCGAGGCCGCAAAGCTCCCCATGGTCGAGCCGGCCGACTCCGCCGAGTGCCTCGAGTTCACCAAAATCGCCTACGAGATCTCCGAGCAGTTCGACACGCCGGTCATCCTCCGCACCTGCACCCGCGTCGCCCACAGCCAGAGCCTCGTCGAGCTCTCCGAGCGCAAGGAGCCGGAGCTCAGGCCCTTTGAGAAAAACCCCCGCAAGTACGTCATGATGCCCGGCAACGCCATCGGCCGCCACGTCGTCGTCGAGGAGCGCCAGGCAAAGCTCCTGGAGTACGCCGAGACCACTCCGCTCAACCGCGTCGAGATGGGCGACACCTCCATCGGCTTCATCACCTCCGGCACAGCCTACCAGTACCTGCGCGAGGTGTTCCCCAACGCCAGCATTCTCAAGCTCGGCTTCGTGAACCCCCTGCCCGTGAAGCTCATTCAGGACTTCGCCGCTAAGGTCGACAGGCTCATCGTCTGCGAGGAGCTCGACCCCTTCATCGAGAACCACTGCCGCGCCATCGGCGTCAAGGTCGACGGCGGCAAGGACATATTCGGCCTCCAGGGCGAGCTCAGCCAGAGCCGCGTTGCCCAGCGCATGGGCCTCGAGGCCAAGCCCGCTGTCGACTTCAGCGAGGCCGTCCCCGCCCGCCCGCCGGTGCTCTGCCCCGGCTGCCCGCACCGCGGCCTCTTCTACACGCTGCACAAGCTCGGCGTCACCGTCTTCGGCGACATCGGCTGCTACACCCTCGGCGCGCTGCCTCCCCTCGCCGCAGTCGACACCACCGTCTGCATGGGCGCCTCCATCTCCGGCATGCACGGCTTCAACACCGTGCGCGGCGGCGAGAGCGCCAAAAACACCGTCAGCGTCACCGGCGACAGCACCTTCATGCACTCCGGCATAACGAGCCTCATAGACCTCGTCTACAACAACGGCAGCTCCACCGCCATCATTCTCGACAACTCCATCACCGGCATGACCGGCCACCAGCAGAACCCCACCACCGGCAAGACCCTCAAGGGCACCCCCGCCCCCGCCGTCAGCATCGAGAGACTCTGCGAGGCCATAGGCGTCAAGGCCGAGAACATCCGCGTCGTCGACCCCTACGCCCTCAAGGAGCTGGAGCAGGTCGTCCGCGAGGAGCTCGCCAAGGACGAGCCCTCCGTCATCATCGCGCGCCGCCCCTGCGCCCTGCTGCCTGAGGTCAAGCCCCAGCCCGCCCTCGTCGTCGACACCGACAAGTGCGTCGGCTGCAAAATGTGCATGAAGATCGGCTGCCCCGCCATCAGCGTCAACGACGGCAAGTGCGCCATCGACCCGACCCTCTGCGTCGGCTGCGACCTCTGCATCCAGATGTGCCGCCCCGGCGCCATCGGCAAAACTCAGGAGGTGTGAGCAATGAGTGAGACAAAATCCATTATGATAGTCGGCGTCGGCGGTCAGGGCACCCTGCTCGCCTCGCGCATACTCGGCAGCGCCCTGCTCTCGCTCGGCCACGACGTGAAGCTCAGCGAGGTTCACGGCATGAGCCAGCGCGGCGGCAGCGTCGTCACCTACGTCAAGTACGGCGACAAGGTCTACTCCCCCATCGTCGACCGCGGCGAGGCCGATTACATACTCAGCTTCGAGCGGCTCGAGGCCGCCCGCTGGCTCGGCTGGCTCAAAAAAGGCGGCGAGCTGATCGTCAACGACCAGCGCATAAACCCCATGCCCGTCATCACCGGCGCCGCCCAGTACCCCGACGGCGTCCTTGAGAAGATTCGCGCCCTCGGCGCCAACATGCTCGATGTCGACGCGCTGTCCCTCGCGCTCGAGGCCGGCAGCAGCAAGGCGGTAAACGTCGTGCTCATAGGCGTCCTTGCCTCCATGATGGACATCTCCGAGGATGTCTGGATGCGCGCTCTTGAGGACAACGTGAAGCCCAAGTTCCTTGAGATGAACAAAAAAGCCTTCGCCCTCGGCTACGCCGCCGGCAAGAGATAAATTAACGCACAAAAAATTCCCCGCTTCGTTTGAAGCGGGGAATTTTTTTATTCCTCCGTCAGGCGGAAGCTGCGCTCCGCCGTGTCGATAAACAGCTCAAGCCGCCGCGCGAGGTCGCTCTCGCCGCCGGGGCGGTAGAGCGCGCGGATTGGGAAATCCGCAGTCGGCAGGCTGTCCGCCGCCGCGATTCCGCCGCCGTGTCCTATGAGGCGCTCCGGCATCACCGAGCAGCCGCAGCCGCGCGCCGTCATCTCCGCCGCGGTCGCGTTGTCGGCCACGGTGCAGACGAGTCCCGGCTCTATGCCCGCCGAGGCGAGCAGCGCGTCCTCAAGCTCGCGCTCCGGCATGGCGCGCTCGTGCAGGAAAAAGCAGGTTTCGGCGCCGGGAATCTCCGGCTGAGCCGCGCACACGGCCACCGCCATGCGCTCGCGCCCCAGCTCGCGCCCGGCGAGCCCCTCGCCCGGCTCGCCCGCCGAGGCTAAAATCACGGCGTCCGCCTCGCCGGAGGCCATGGCCGCGCGCGCCTCCGCCGCCGTGCCGGGCGACACGCTCACCTGCAATCCGTCGAGCCGCGGCAGCACGCTGCGCGACAGCGCCTCCATATACGAGCGCTGGCACACGAGCCGCAGCTCGCGCCGCTGCGAGCGCCGGATCTGCTCCACCCGCTCCGCCGCCTGCTGCTCTATGCGGAGCATGGCCTGCGCGCCGTTTATGAATATCTTGCCCGCGTCGGTCAGCGCAAGCTCCCCGCCCCGGCGGCGGAACAGCTTCGCCCCCATCTCCTCCTCTATGTTCGCGAGGTGGCGCGACAGCGACGGCTGCGACAGATAGTAGCGCTCCGCCGCCCGCGTGATGCTCCGCTCCTCCGCTATCGCGACTATGTACTCATATACCTTCGTATTCATCGCGGCCTCCTCTCAAGGTCGTAGTCCGGCTCGAACTCCAGCATGATGGAGCGCAGCTCGTCCGTCCAGCGCATCAGCTTCCAGTCGTTGATATTTCGCACGTCGTACATCCTCACCTTGAGGTACATCAGATACCGCTCCGCCTTTGTGAGGACGTAATCCTCCTTCATTTTCATGCAAAGCGTGAAAAACAGCGGCTCGCTCAGCCTGAAATACACGACCTCCTCGCAGGGGCGTGCGTAGTGCCGCGGTATCAGCCCCACGCCCGCGCCGGTTTTTATCATCTCGGCCACGACCAGTATGTTGTCCGAGCGGAACACCTCCATGGCCTCGAAGCCCGCGCGGGCTATCGCGAGCTTGGTTATGCCGCCGAGCGTCGACCCCTCGCCCATATTCACGAAGGGGCTGTCTCTGAACTCGGCCAGCCCTATCCGCTCCGCCTTCTCAACATAGCGCGAGCCGAACCGCGCCATTCGATGAAACACCGGCACGCTCAGCACTATCTCCTCGTCGTAAAACGGCAGCATGCGCAGCCCCTTGTGCTCACAGAAGGCCGTGACCAGCGCGAAATCTATCTCCCCCGCATAAAGCAGGTCGAGCTGCTGCTGGGCATAGCCCTCCATCGTGAGTATCTCGACGTCGGGAAACTGCTTGAGCAGATGCGGGTATATCATCGCTATCACCTGCGCGCCGCGGTGCGGCGTCACGCCGACCCGGATGATCTGCTTGTGCTTGTGCCCTATCGCGGTTATCGAGCTGTGGGTGCGCTCGTGGACGTCGAGTATCTGACGCGCGGCGTCCACTATCACCTTGCCCGCCTCCGTGGGGTACATCTGCCTTTTTTCGCGGAAAAACAGCTCAACTCCGTATTCCCGCTCAAGCTCGGCGAGAAATTTGCTCAGCGCGGGCTGGGAAATCCCAAGTTTTTGGGCCGCCGCCGAGAGATTCCCCGTCTCCGCTATGGTCACCAGATACGGCAGCTGTTTGGTATTCATGCCAAGACTCCCCCTTTTCTTTTGTGCGCTTCTGATATCAAACCGTCAATTCATATCATTCAGCTCATATATTTATAGTTAAAATTCATATATCTCTCATTTAAAATATAACTTTATTCTATATAGTATATAATTATTTTCAGATTGTCAATCACGAAAAAATCATTTATTATAAATCCAACGCCGAAGTTGCAAATATTTTTTGTGGAATATTTCAGGTTTTTCCAATCCGCCACTTCCGCCGCGAAAAAAACATTTATGATTTTTTTATATGCCTAAATTTATATTTTATAAAAAATTTTTTAAAAAGGAGACAGCAAAATGAAAAGAACACTTGCACTCGTCCTGGCACTCGTCCTCGCTCTGGGTCTGCTCGCCGGCTGCGGCGGCTCCGAGGAGAGCGCGGCGCCTGAGTCCACCGCCCCGCAGTCCGATGCCCCCGAGGCCTCCGGCGGCGACAGCGCCTGGCCGAACGGCACCGTCACCGTCCACGCCGCCAGCAAGGCCGGCGGCTCCACCGACCTGCACACCCGCTTCATCACCGCCGCCTGGAGCCCGCTGATCGGCGAGAACGTCGTCGTCCAGAACTACGACTCCAGCGCCGTGGCCTTCAGCTCCGTCGCCGCCATGGATCCCGACGGCCAGAACCTCCTGTGCATGCACACCGGCGTCATCGACTCCTACCTCACCGGCGCCACCGACGTAAACCCGCTTGAGGACCTCGAGGTCGTCGCCGTCATGCAGGACTTCGGCCTGCAGGCCATCATCGCCTCCCCCGACGCTCCCTACGACAACTTCGCCGAGATGATCGAGTACGCCAAGGAGCATCCGGGCGAGCTGAGCTGCGCCATCGCCACCAAGAACGCCACCCACTTCCTCTGGGGCTCCATCGCCCAGAAGTGCGGCGTTGAGTTCCGCATGGTCGAGGCCGCGAACGAGACCGAGAAGCTCACCAACGTCGCCGGCGGCTTCATCAGCCTCGGCAACTGCTCCGCCGCCAACGGCGTCAGCTACGAGGCCGACGGCAAGGTCAAGGTGCTCGGCCTCATGGCCAACACCGCCGACGCCGACACCTCCGCCTATCCCCAGTACACCCTGATTACCGACCAGGGCGTCGACTACACCTCCAACAGCTACATCTTCCTCTTCGCCCCCGCCGGCACCCCGGAGGAGACCCTCCAGGCCATGAACGCCTCCCTTGAGGGCGTCACCGCCGACGAGGCCTACATCGAGGGCATGACCAACATGGGCTGCGCCCCCGGCTGGATGAACCTCGAGGATTCCAGAGCCGCTCTGCAGGAGTTCTACGACAGCGAGCACTCCGTCGCCGAGAGCCTCGGCATCCTCGCCGAGGGCCGCTGAGCCGCTTGACCTTTGAATACATAGGAAGCCACCGAAAGGTGGCTTCCCTTGTAAAGAGACTCTTTTAAAAATACAGAGGGGGTAAGTGAATGAAACTCAACCGCACTCAGGTCGTCGGCGTCATATTCCTGCTGATAGCAGCCTTCTTCGCCGCCATGACCCCGAGCATCCACGTCATCGACGGGCTCTACGAGCCCGGCCCGCGCATCTTCCCGTATCTGGCGGAGGGCATCATCGCCGTCTGCTCCATCATCATGATAATTCAGGCCCGCGGCAAGGAGAAAGACCCCACGGCTCCCGAGAGCAAACCCTATCTCGACAAGGCCGGCTGGAAGCGTCTGGGTCTGGCCTCCGCGCTGATGATAGCCTATGCCATACTTCTCACCGTGCTCGGCTTCCTCATCTCCACGCCGATTATGACCCTGGCCTTTATCTTCGTCCTCAGCAGCGGAGAAAAGGTGAACAAAATCGCCGCCATCGTCATCACCGCCGTGCTGACCGTCGGCATCTATTTCCTGTTCACCGAGCTGTTCAGCATACCGCTGCCCAGCGGAATACTGTTCTGAGGAGGTAAATAACAATGGATGCTTTTCTTAGCTCTTTCATGACCAGCCTTGACCCGCTGAACCTGCTGCTCATGGCTGTCTGCGCCGTCATCGGCGTCATCTTCGGCGCCATACCCGGCCTCTCCGGCGGCATGGGCATGACCCTCATTCTCCCGCTCACCTTCGGCATGGCCATGTACAACGGTTTCAGTATGCTGCTCGGCATGTATGTCGGCGGTATCTCCGGCTCCTTCATCGCGGCCGTCCTCGTCGGAATTCCCGGCTCGGCCTCGTCCATAGCCACCTGCTACGACGGCTACCCCATGAGCCAGAAGGGCCAGACCTCCAAGGCGCTCGCCCTCGGCATCATCTGCTCCTTCATGGGCACCTTCTTCTCCGTCATAGTCGCCATGCTCCTCTCCGGCCCGATAGCCGACCTCGCCCTGAAGCTCGGCCCCTGGGAGCTTTTCAGCCTCTGCTTCTGCGCCGTCGTCCTCGTCGCCTCCCTCTCCCGCGGCAACGCCGTCAAGGGCCTGATCGGCGCCGGAATCGGACTGCTCGCCGCCTGCGTCGGCATGGACCCCGTCACCGCGAGCCTGCGCTTCACCTTCGACTCCGTCTACGCCCAGGGCGGCATCGACATGGTCGCCACCATGCTCGGTATCTACGCCCTTCTCCAGGTCACGGCCGACTTCGCCAAGGGCAACCAGAAGCTGCCCGAGGTCAAGGCCAAGGATCTCCGCGGCATAGGCGTCACTCTGCGCGACTTCACCAGCAACGTCAAGACCATAGTCGTCTCCTTCGTGCTCGGCCTCTGGATAGGCTTCCTGCCCGGCATGGGCTCCGGCCTTGCCAACCTCGTGGCCTACGCCCAGTGCAAATCCATAAGCAAGAACCAGGAGGAGTGGGGCACCGGCATCCCGCAGGGCGTCATGGCCTCCGAGGTCTCGAACAACGCGGCCATAGGCGGCGCGCTCATACCCATGATGTCCCTCGGCATCCCCGGCGACGCGCCCACCGCCCTGCTGCTCTCCGGCCTCATCATCCACGGTATGCAGCCCGGCCCGCTGCTCATATCCAGCCACCCCGAGTTTGTGTACTTCACCTTCATCATGGTCGAGCTGGCCGCCATCTTCGTCGTCGTCAGCGAGCTGCTCACCAAGCGCTGGTTCCCCTTCCTGCTCAAGGTCCCCTATCACTACCTGTACAGCGCCATACTCGTCATGTGCTATGTCGGCGCCTACACCTCGACCTCGTCGATATTCAACGTCTTCATGATGGTCTTCTTCCTCTTCATCGGCATACTCTTCCAGATGGCCGACATCCCCGCCAGCCCGATGATCCTCGCCTTCATCCTGGCCGAGAACCTCGAGTCCTACTTCCGCAAGGGCTTCAGCTACACCGACGAGGGCATCCTGCCCTTCTTCACCCGCCCCGTGTCCCTCGCCTTCCTGCTGCTCGCCGCCTTCAGCGTGTTCTGGCCTGTGATCAGCGCCAAAATGCAGCAGAAGAAAAAGGCAAAAGTCTGATTTTGATTAAAGGAGTTAACTTCCAATGGCTTTGACAGCTCAGGAAAAGCAGTATTACGAGGACGTCATCGCCCGCACCGGCGCTCTGCGCAGCTCGTTCCAGACCCGCGTGATTCCCGAGTGGTACACCGCCTACTCGGCCAAGGTCACGCAGGAGGAGGTATTCGTCCCCACGCCCTACGGCGACGTCCGCTGCATCATCACCAGGGCGCTCGACCTCGCGCCCGGCTGCCCGCTGCACATCAACATGCACGGCGGCGGCTTCTACTTCCCGCAGAACGCCGACGACGACATGTACTGCGCCCACGTCGCCGCCGAGATACGCGGCATCACCGTCGACATCGACTACGCGCTCTCCCAGAACCAGCCCTTCCCCGCCGCCTTTGAGCAGTGCTACGCCGTCTGCGGCTGGGTGTTCGAGCGCGCCGCCGCCTGGGGCGCCGACCCCAAGCGCGTCAGCATAGGCGGCCACAGCGCAGGCGGCAACCTCACCGCCGCGCTCACCCAGCGCGCCGCCGCCACCGGCGACTTCCGCTTCTGCCTCCAGATTCTCGACTTCGCCGCCATCGACCTCGAGGACGGCAAGGAAATCCCGCCCGCCGACCCGAATATGCCGGTCATACCCGCCGAGCGCTCCGAGGCCTTCTTCCAGCTCTACACCGACGGCAACAGCCAGCTGCGCTTCTCCCCCTGCGTCTCGCCCGCAAAGGCCACCGACGAGATGCTGCTCGCCCAGCCCGCGACGCTGATTATCTCCGCCGCCAACTGCGGCTTCCGCCTCCAGAACGAGGCCTACGGCGCGCGCCTCGCGGCGCTCGGCGTGGAGGTCACCATGCGCCGCTTCATGCACAGCCGCCACGGCTTCACCATCCGTCTCGCCGACGAGTGGGTCGAGGCACAGCAGCTGATCATCGACACCATCAACAGGGTTCCCGCCCTGAGAGAGGAGGCCTGACCATGCCGCTCACCGACAAAAGGCGCGCAGAGCTGCTCGACTATCTCAGCGCCAGCCGCAGCGAGACCATGACCGCAAACGTAAGCTACGGCGACGAGCAGCGCGCCTACCTCTCCCTCGCCGACATGGAGACCGTGCAGCGCGGCGGCTACACCTGCTATGTGTTCACCGCCAAAAACCGCACGGCGAACTGCCCGGTGCACATCAACATCCACGGCGGCGGCTTCTACTACGGCCACAAGGAGAACGACTGGTTTTACTCCGCCTACATCGCCGACGCCATCGAGGGCATGGTGGTCGACATAGATTACAGCACCACCGCCGACGGCGTCACCTGGCCTGTGCCGATGGATCAGTGCTGCGACGCCGCGAACTGGGTCTTCGACAGCTGCGAGAGCTGGGACGCCGACGCGAGCCGCGTCAGCATAGGCGGCTACAGCGCGGGCGCAACGCTCGCCGCCGCCGTGGCGCTCAAGCTCTCCGGCGAGCGCAGATTCTGCCTCGCCGTGCTGGGCTACGGCGTTGCCGACAACCTCACCCCCGCAAAATACAAGCTGCCGGGCTTCGCCAAACGCATGATGCCCTGCGCCCGCATGGACGCCTTCGGCGAGCTGCTCACCGGCGGCGACGAGGCCGTCGGGCGCGACAGCTACCTCTCCCCCCTCTTCGCCCCGGACGAGCTGCTCAGCGCCATGCCGCGCACGCTCATAATCAGCACCGGTCAGTGCGACCTGCGCTTCGAGGACGAGCGCTTCGGCATGAAGCTGGTCTCCCTCGGCGTCGAGGTCACCATGAGGCGCGTACCCGGCGCGAAGCACGGCTTCATCCCCCACTTCATGGAGCACTGGCGCGAGGGCGCTCAGCTCATAGTCTCCATGCTCAGGAATTCCCGATAAGCTTTTGTTTCCTCCATATAAAACAAAACAGCGCATGGCGTTTGCCATGCGCTGTTTTGTTATTTGAATCGTTCAGGCCTTTTTGGTGTACATGCTGCGGATGACCGCGAGGACGGCCACAATCAGCACCACGCCGACGGCGAGGCAGACGAACACGTTCTGCACGACGCCCGCCACGACGTAGCAGACGAAGCTGACCGCCGCGACGGTGATGGCGTAGGGCAGCTGGGTCGAGACGTGGTCGACGTGGTTGCACTGGGCGCCGGCGGAGGACATGATGGTGGTGTCGGAGATGGGCGAGCAGTGGTCGCCGCAGACGGCGCCCGCGAGGCAGGCGGAAATGCCTATGGTGAGGAGGGTGCTGTCGGCCGGGAACATGGCGACGACTATGGGGATGAGTATGCCGAAGGTGCCCCAGCTGGTGCCGGTGGAGAAGCCGAGGAAGCAGGCCACGACGAAGATGACGGCGGGCAGGAAGTTCTTCAGGCTGTCGGAGGCGGCGTACATCATGTCGTAGACATACTGGTCGGCGCCGAGCAGGCCGGTCATGTTCTTCAGGCTGACGGCCATGGTGAGTATGGTGATGGCCGGGACCATTGCGATGAAGCCCTTGGGCACGCAGTCCATGGCCTCCTTGAAGGTGAGGACGCGGCGGGCGATGAGGTAGACAATGGTGAGCACCAGGGCGATGATGGCGCCCCAGGGCAGGCTGACGTAGGCGTCGGTATTGGCGAAGGCGTCGATGAAGCTGGCGCCGTCGAAGAAGCCGCCGACGTAGATCATGCCGAG
Organism: uncultured Oscillospiraceae bacterium; assembly: GCA_944385595.1. Taxonomy (GTDB): domain Bacteria; phylum Bacillota; class Clostridia; order Oscillospirales; family Oscillospiraceae; genus Heteroscillospira. The sequence continues at coordinate 3,168 of CALWXY010000014.1, read as the reverse complement.
TATGCAGAAGACTATGAGCATGATGACGGGCAGCAGCAGGTCTGCGACCTTGCCCCTGCCGTTGTCGACTACCTCGCTCTCGCTCTCGAGGGCGCCGAGGTCGCCGCTCTGCTGTGCTCTCAGCTCGAACTCGCGCATGGGGCCGTAGTCGAACTTCATGGCGACGAGGGCGACGATGAACACGAAGGTGAGCAGGGAGTAGAAGTTATAGGGTATGGCCTGGATGAACAGCTGTATGCCGGTGATGCCGGTGTCGAGGTCGGAGGCGACGCCGGAGACGGCGGCGGCCCAGGACGACACGGGCGCGATCATGCAGACGGGGGCGGCGGTGGCGTCAATCAGATACGCGAGCTTCGCGCGGGAGACGCGGTGGCCGTCCGTGACGGGGCGCATGACGGAGCCGACGGTCAGGCAGTTGAAGTAGTCGTCGACGAAAATCAGCACGCCGAGCACGAAGGTGGCGAGCGTGGCGCCCGCGCGGGACTTGATGTTCTTCTGAGCCCAGCGGCCGAAGGCGGCGGAGCCGCCGGAGGCGTTTATCAGGGCGACCATGATGCCGAGCAGCACGAGGAACAGGAAGATACCGGCGCTCTCGGCGATGGCGGCGATCATGCCGGAGTTCAGCATGGTGTCGAGCGCCATGACGGGATGGAAGTCGGCGTAGAACAGCGCGCCGGCCACGATGCCGACGAACAGGGAGGAGAAGACCTCCTTGGTGATGAGCGCCAGGACTATGGCGATGACGGGCGGCACGAGCGCCCAGAAGGTGGCGGTCATGCTGCTCTGGTAGGGCTCGGCAATCTCTCCGGCGCCCTCACAGGTGGGGCAGGCTATACTCCCCACACCGGCGCATTCGGGGCACTCGACGAGCGCCTCGTCCGCCGCAAACACGGGGACGGCCAGCGCCAGAGCGACGAGCAGCACCAGCAGCACGAGCATGAGGCTGCGGTTGGTTCTCTTCATTTCTCTTTCTCCTTTTTTCTATTTTGCCGCAAAAAACGGCCATGACCGGAGAGCGGTCATGGCCGTAGTAAGCCTTTTGACGATCAGACATGACAGCGCTCCACTTGCGTGACAGTTCGCCGGATATTCTCCGTCGACCCAGCAGAGCGCGCGCCGGACAGCCCGTCGCTCCACTTCGGCGGCAGCCCCTTTTCGCCCGCGGATGTCCGTCCCGCGGTGCGGGCGTACTCTTGGCGTGCCGCGCCTCTATCAATAGCTTTGCGTCCATTATATGCTCAAAAAATGTTTTGTCAAGCGATTTTGTAGAATTCTGCCAAACTTTGTTATAATAATAGTATAAAATTACATTTTGACCTCTCAGTCCCCCAGCGGCTCGTACTGCTTCGAGGATGCCGCGTAGAACGGCGAGCCCTCAGGCAGCTGTGCGAGGGCTGTCTTCGCATCGTCCTCGGAGCCATAGCTGCCGATGACCACGGCGAAATTGCCGCTCACCGTGCGTACCTGATGCGGCTGAAACTCCGCGTACTGCTCGCACAGCATTGCAAGATTCTCGCCCCTGGGCATGCTCTCGCTTCGCAGATACCAGACTGTCTCATCAGTCGTTTCCACTCCGCCGGTGAAGTCCAGCTTGAGTCCCGCCGGGTCAGCCAGCTCCGTCACCGTGCAGTCGAAGCCACGCTCCAGCTCCACGACCAGCTGCATCATGGAGTCGTCCATCACGAGTGCAAAGTATGCTCCCGCAACGCCTTCGGCAGCTTCAATATTTGCAATCACCTCGTCCCGGTCGGTAAACCGCACGCCGTGCATGGTTATCACGACGCGCTCCGGAGCCGCAAAGCGCTCCACCTCATAGACCGGGGCTGTCGAGGCCTCGCCGAACGTCAGCTGAACGCTCCCGCCCTCGCTCTCGGCGCCGAGTTCCTGGCCGTCGGTAATCTCACCGCCGGCGCCTATGCGGAACACACGCACCACGTCGCCTATGACCGGCACATCCTGGGCATACGTATACAGCGGCGTATTGGCCGCCGTAAACAGCGCCAGCGCAAGGCAGGCAGCTGCCGCAAATATTTGTTTTACAGGTGAGTAGCGCTTCTCAGCCCGTCTTATCGCGCGGTCAATGACCTCATCCAGCTCATTGGGTACGGGTATATTCTCAAATATTTCCCTGTTATCCATTGTTCTCCTCCAGTCCGTAGTGTCTGCGCAATCTTTTTAAAGCACGGTACACTCTGGTTTTGGCCGTCGCCTCGGGTACGTCCAGCTCCCCGGATATCTGCGCAAAGGTCTTGCCCTCAAAGTACTTCAGTATCACATAGGCCTTATCCTCCGCCGGCAGCAAATCCAGCGCCGAGTACAAATCCAGTTTGTCCTCGAGCCCGGAAAGCCCGCCCTCATCCGGAGCCGCCTCCAGCAGCTCCTGCGGGGCCGTCACGCAGCGTCCGCGCCTGCGCAGAAAATCTATCGACGTGCTCACAACGAGCCGTGTCATCCAGCTGTCGAAGGCGTCAGGCTCGCGCAGATTGTCCAGCGACTTGAGCGCCTTATACGTCGCATCGCCCACAATATCCAGCGCGTCCTGCTCGTTCTTCACATAGCAGTAGGCTATTCGGTAAAGACGCCTCCCCGACGCATGGATGCGCTCTCCATATTCGCGCATGTCCATGGTTTTCTTAGACATGATATCTCCTCCTAGGAGTGAAATTCAAGATCTTGAACCTCGCGGCTCTGTCTAATAGACGCACATGCCGCAAAAATAGTTTCGCAAAATCAAAAGCGCCGGAGCTGCCGCTCCGGCGCTTTAGCAAGTATGCCCACTATTTTACATATTTATTTTTCAGCTGCCGCGCCACCGGGAAAATCCAGCCGCCGACGGCGTTACCCAGCGACATAATCACCAGGTACAGAAGCGTCTTGCCGCTCCACATGCCCGCGATGGAGAAATAGAACATGTTCGCCACGCAGTGCTCAAAGCCGCAGAGGATGAACACCGGCACGCCCAGAAACAGCGCTATGTATTTGCCCAGCTCATGCTTGTTGTTGTTGAAGTTGTCGACCGCGATGAAGATGAGGATATTGCAGAACACGGACAGGATGAATATGCTCAAAAGGTCGTCGCCGAGCTTCGTCTCGCAGAGGCCCGCGGCCTTCTCGACCAGCGGAGCGGCTATGCGCGTCATGCGAATGAGCGCGCCGACTGCCCAGGTT
>CALWXY010000013.1 GCA_944385595.1 uncultured Oscillospiraceae bacterium | reverse complement strand
TCGGCCCTGTGAGCGAGCAGCTCGCCGCGCCGGTAGAACTGCCCGAGGTCGAGATAGGAGTCCCCGGCAGCGGGGAGCTGCGCATCCATGACGTGCGGCGAGGTGGCGTCGGCGTAGCACAGCTTCTTTTCGGGTATGTACACGGCGTCAAGCGAATCCGGGTCGCCGGAGCACCTCGTGAATTCGACAGAGCAGCCGGCGCTCAGCGCCGCCTCGCCAATCTTTCGCATAAAGCTGGATTTTCCGCAGCCCGGTCCGCCTTTTATCAGCCAGATGTAGTCGCCGCTCTCCCTGTCGGCCATGCCGTCGTACAGGGAGTGGAAGCCTTTTTCGGAGTTCGCGCCGAGGAAAAAGTACGATGCCTGCTTCGTATCCATATATCCTGCCTTTCTGCCCCCGGCGGCGCCGGAGGCGTGTTCTTCGCGGCGGGAGACGCTGCTCTCCCGTCGTTACAGAATATGCCGCGGCGCGCCGCGTTGACAATGGACGGCTTTGGTAATATAATAGCCATATCTACCTATAATTTGCAGAAGGTGTGATAGCTTTGAACAGTGGAAAGGCCGCGGCGCCGGCTCGAACCATAGCTCTTTGTTTTCTGATTATCATATTTGTCGGCGCTGTGCTGCTCACGCTGCCGGTCTCGCACAATCCCGGAGCTGTGGTGCGCCCGCTGGATGCGCTTTTCACAGCCACCAGCGCCGCCTGCGTCACCGGCCTGGTCGTCACGGACACCGCCGAGACCTTCTCGGTATTCGGCCGCTGTGTAATCATGCTGCTCATACAATTCGGCGGTCTCGGCGCCGCCACCATCGGCATAGGAGTTACCCTGCTGGCCGGGCAGAGGATGAGGCTCTACCACAGAGATATACTTCAGGAGTCGTGGAATATAGGCTCGCTGGCAAACAGACGTACAATATTCAAAACCGTGCTGCTCATCACCTTTTGCGCCGAGGGTGTGGGAGTTCTCCTCTCGTTTCCTGTATTCCTGCGATACTTTCCCCCTCTGGAAGCCCTCGGCACGAGTCTGTTCCACGCCGTTTCCAGTTTCAATAACGCCGGCTTTGATCTGATGGGCGGCAATATGAACGGCTTTGTAGGTCTGGGCGACGACGTGGGCCTGAGCCTTGTCACCGCCGCGCTAATCGTGACCGGCGGAATAGGATACCTGGTCGTGCTGGATTTGCTGGCCTACAGGAAAAGGCGCCGCCTGGCGCTGCAGACCAAAATTGTCCTCTCCATGACAGCCGCTCTCATATCCGTCGGCGCACTCCTGCTCTGGCTGGTGGAGGATATCAGTCCGCTGGAGGCCTTTTTTCAGAGTGTGAGCGCCAGAACGGCAGGATTTTCCACAGTTAATATGGCTGCCTTTTCCAACGCCGGGCTGATGGTCATGTGCCTGCTCATGTTCATCGGCGCATCTCCGGCATCAACCGGAGGCGGTATCAAAACCGCGACGGCGTTCACAGCTCTGCTGGCCGCATGGTCTTCGGCCACCAACAGACGCCGCGAAGTGTTCCGCCGCCGAATCGACGATGCGGATGTCTCAAAGGCCTTCGTGGTGATTCTAATGGCCGGCGTCGTCATCATACTGGCAGTGTTCGCACTGTGCATACTCGAGCCGGAACAGGATTTTATAAGACTGCTGTTCGAGGTCATTTCTGCCTTTGCCACCGTCGGTCTCACGGCGGGACTCACGCCCGAGCTGGGGGACGGGGCGAGGATAATACTGATTCTCGTGATGTATATCGGCCGTCTCGGCCCAATCACTGTTGCGACAGTCTGGTTTTTCAAACCCACATCGGTGGTAAGCTACACCACCGAACACATTACCATCGGCTGAACTGGAGGCAAGCATCATGAAAAAACTCACAGCCGGCGCCGGCGAAATATTCGGCGTCATCGGGCTCGGCAGATTCGGCAGCGCCCTTGCGGAGACACTCGCGAAGGCCGGCATGGACGTCATAGTCGTAGACCGGGACGAGGCAGCTGTAAGGCGTGTGCGCGACTATGTACACAGCGCCTTTGTCTGCCAGGAGCTCACTGTTGATAATCTCACCGAGGCGGGCATACAGAGCTGCGACGTCGTTATCGTCTGCATAGGCTCGCTCATTGATGTCAGCGTGCTGACCACTCTCAGAGTTGTGTCCATGGGCGTCAAGCGGGTCATCTCCAAAGCCATCAATCAGGAGCACGGCGAAATATTGGAAAAGATTGGCGCAGAGGTGGTGTATCCCGAGCGCGATATGGCGCTGCGCCTGGCTCAGCGTCTCTCCTCAAACTCCGTCATCGACTATATAAATCTGAGTATAGATTTGGAAATTGCGGAGATATCCGCCACCAGCCAGCTTATCGGACACAGCATAGTAGAGCTGGAACTGCGCCGCAAATTTGGGCTCAATATAATCGCACTACAGCATGGAAAAAGCACTACTACGAACATAGACCCCAATTACCGCATATCCGACGGCGACGTCATAGCTGTCATTGGGCGTACTGCCGACATTGACAGGTTCCGTGCCTGCTGCTGAGGCGTGAGATATGCTTGAAACGATTCTGTTCGATCTCGACGGCACGCTCAGCGACAGCGCACCCGGCATAACCCGCTGCGTGGACTACGCGCTCAGAAAATTCGGCATAGAGCCGGAGTCGCTCGAGTCGCTCAACCATTTCGTCGGCCCGCCGCTGCGCGAGAGCTTCACGGACAGCTACGGCTTCGATTACGACCAGTGCACCAGGGCGATAGAGTACTATCGCGAGCGCTACCGGGCGAAGGGGATTTTCGAGACGACGCCGTATCCCGGCGTATGCGAAATGCTGCGCGAGCTGCGCGCGGCGGGCAGGTGCCTCGCCCTCGCCACCAGCAAGCCCACCGTGTTCGCGCGGCAGATAGTCGCGGAGTACGGCATTGCCGACTGCTTTGAGCTGGTGCTCGGCTGCGAGCTCGACGGCACGCGCGGCGAGAAGATTGGGGTGATGCGCGAGTGTCTCGCAACGCTCGGCATAGCCGGCGAGGCCCTCGACCGCACGGCCATGGTCGGCGACAGAAAGTACGATATCGAGTCCACACAGCTCTGCGGCGTACACGCCATAGCCGTGAGCTACGGCTACGCTCCTCCCGGCGAGCTGGAGGCCGCCGGGGCGGAGATAACCGTCGCCGACAGCGGCGAGCTGCTGCGCTGTCTCATGGCGGAATAGCTTCAGGCCCGTCATCTTACCGGACGAGTGCTCATAGGATATACAAAAACTGTGAGCCGGAGGTAAGGAGACATGAAGCTCAAGCTCAAAAGCCTCAGGAAGAGGCAGAAACTCATAGGCGCCATAGCGATGGTCGCGCTCGTCGCGCTGATATTCGGCGTTGTGAACAGCCCCGCCATAGTCGGAGCCTCGGCCTCGACGCGGCAGCTGCCCATATACAGCGTCGAGCGCAGCGACAAGGCGGTGTCGCTCACATTCGACGCCGCCTGGGGCAACGAGGACACGCAGACGCTCATCGACATACTCGGCAAATACGGCGTCAAGGCCACGTTCTTCGTAGTCGGCAGCTGGGTCGACAAGTACCCCGAGTCGGTCAAGGCCCTGCACGACGCCGGCCACGAGGTGATGACCCACTCCGACGACCACGCGCATTTCTCAAAGCTCAGCTCCGACCAGATAGAGAGCAACATAAACGCGAGCTGCGACAAAATCGAGGCCGTCACCGGCGTGCGGCCGACGCTGTTCCGCGCGCCCTACGGCGAGTACGACGACCACGTCATCTCCACGGTGAACTCCATGGGCATACACACTATACAGTGGGATGTCGACAGTCTCGACTGGAAGGAGCTGCCCGCCTCGGACATCGTGAAGCGCGTCACATCCGGCGTCGGCAGCGGCTCGATAGTCCTGTTCCACAACGCCGCCAAGAACACGCCCGAGGCGCTGCCCGCCATCATAGAGTACCTGCTGGGCGAGGGCTACGCCATAGTGCCGGTCTCCGAGCTGATGCTCGACGGCGAGTACACCATAGACCACACCGGCAGGCAGTTCCCGGCCTCCGGGACATGAAAAAATCCCCGCAGAGACGAATCTGCGGGGACTTTCCATATTCAGATGTACGAGGCAATCTGGCTCAGCGCCACGGCGACGGTGAGGATTGGTATGCCGAATCTTATGCACGCCGAGAAGAGCTCGGGGTGCCTGAGCCGAAGCTCGGCGCTGAGCTCGTCCATACGGGCTTTGCGCGCGAATGAGAGCGCCGCGAGCAGGACGGCCAGCGGTATGAGCAGCCCCTCCGCAAGGAACCCGAGCAGGGACATCCACGACGAGGCCCAGAGCGGCACTGAGGAAAACACCTGCGCACCGGCAAAGGTGTCAATCAGCTCATATGGCGAGCGCATGACGCCCTCGCCGCCCAGCCCGTCGAGTGCGACCGGTATGGCGAGCAGGAAGGCGGCGGCCGTGATTTTCCACGGCAGCCTGCGCGCGGCGTCCGGCGAGTGGAGGCGCTGCTCAGCCGCGCCTGTGCAGACGAGCAGCATGGCCGCTGTCGAAGTAATCGCGGCGAGCGACATGAACGAGAAGAAGAGGAAGCCCGCGAGATAACCGGCAAAGCCGTCGAGAATATCGGCGAACAGGGTGTGCATGGTGATGAAAGCCACGGCGGAGCTGTTGCCGTAGGCAGCGCCGGCGACGGCGCAGGCCGGGAGCACCAGCATACCGGAGAGAATGGCGGTGCCGGTGTCGGCGGCGACGACGGCGGTTGCGCCGCGGCGTATGTCCGCGCCGGAGTCGAGCATGGATCCGAATGCGACCGCAATTCCAAGCCCTATCGAGAGCGAGAAGAACATCTGCCGCCCGGCGGCGAGGACTACGCCTCCCGGATTGCTGAGCAGCGGCTCAAGGTCGGGCTTGAACATGAAGGCGAAGCCGTCAATCGCGCCGTTCCTCACGGCGACAAGGCCGATTGCGAGCACGAGCGCGGCGGTCATCGCCGGAATCGCGGCCAGAGCGAAGCGCTCAAGCCATCCGCGCGAGACGACAACGGCGGTCGCAGCGCAGAAGACGGCGGTGAAAATCAGCATCTCCCACCATCTCGAGAGCAGCACCTGCAAAAACGAGGCGGGCAGAACTCCGAAGCCGTCGGCCCCGAAGAGCATGACGAGATAGCCCAGGGCGTAGCGCAGCGACATGCCGCCGAGCACGCAGTAGTAGCTGAGCATTATGAACGCCGCCGGCACCGCGAGCGCCGCCGCGGCCTTGCCGGAGGCGCCGAGGCGGACGTATGCCCCCGGCGCTCCGCATCCGGAGAGACGGCCCAGCGCGTGCTCGCTCGCTATCGCCGCGCCGCCGAGCAGGAAGGCGAGCAGCACATAGACCGCAAGGAACACCAGCCCGCCTCCGCTGCCCATGTTGTATGGGAAGCCCCATATGTTTCCGAATCCGACGGTGGAGCCTATCGAGGCAAAGATAAAGCCCCGGCGCGAACGCCATTTGGAATTGCCTGCGTACATAGACTCACCTCAGAGCGCGGTGCTCAGGCCCTGGCCTGATACTCCGCGAGGAATTTCTTGTAGAACTCGTAGTTTTTCTGGAGCAGGGTGGGGGTGTCGAGCCCGTAGGGGCACTGAGAGGTGCAGTGGCCGCAGTGGAGGCACTCCTTGATCTTCTCCATTTTCGCCTGCGAGGCGGGGGTGATTTCCGGCGCTATGGGCGAGCGCTTGAGGAAGAGCGACATGCGCGCGCAGTTATTTATCTCGATTCCGGCGGGGCAGGGCATGCAGTAGCCGCAGCCGCGGCAGAAGTCGCCCTGGAGCTCCTCCTTATCGCGCTCGATGACGGCGTTGAGTGCATTGTCGAGGGCGGGGGGATTGTCGTTGTAGGAGAGGAACTCGTCGAGCTCGCTCTCGCGCTGTATGCCCCAGATGGGGACGACGCCGTCGAAGCGGCGCATGAAGCCGTAGGCCGCGGCGGAGTTGGTGATGAGGCCGCCGGAGAGCGCCTTCATGGCGATAAAGCCCATGTTCGCCTTTTTGCAGGCCTCGACTATCTCGATGTCCGATTCGGAGGCGAGGTAGCTGAAGGGGAACTGCAGCGTCTCATAGAGGCCGGACTCAACGGCTTTCTTGGCGATGTGCTGTCTGTGGTTGGTGATGCCTATGTGCAGGATCTTGCCGGCCTGCTTGGCCTTGAGCGCGGCCTCGTAGAGGCCGGTGCCGTCGCCCGGCTCGATGAAATTCTCGTGGTTGTGGAACTGGTATATGTCGATATAATCCGTCTGGAGAAGGCTGAGGCTCTGGTCGAGCTGCTTTTCAAACTCCTTCGCGTTTTTGGCCTTGGTCTTGGTGGCGATAATCAGCCGGTGCCTGATGTGCTTGAAGGCCGCGCCGAGCTTTTCCTCGCTGTCGGTGTAGCCGCGGGCGGTGTCGAAGAAGTTTACTCCGTTGTAAAAAGCCTTCTGGAGCAGGTACACAGCCTCGTCCTTGCTGATGCGCTGTATGGGCAGGCAGCCGAAGCCGTTTTTGCAGACCTCAATGCCGGTGCTGCCGAGGATTACTTTTTCCATCATTTCTCCGCCTTTCCGGTGTGATAGAGACATTTTAGCACAGCAGAGTGCGGAAAACAATAGCGCCGTTGTTGCGCTGGATGTAAAGGCGTGTTATAATTCAGAGGATATTTGCTGAAATGGGGTTATTCGGATGAAACTCTGGTCCGGAAGATTTGAAAAAAATACCGACGCTCTCGTCGACGAGCTCAACGCCTCCATAGGCTTCGACTCGCGCATGTTCCGCGAGGACATCACCGGCAGCATAGCCCACGCCGGTATGCTCGGCGCACAGGGCATCATCGAGCCGTCTGAGGCCGAGAAGATAATCGAGGCGCTGCGCGGCATACTCGCCGACATGGAACAGGGCAAAATTGCCTTCAACATCGAGGACGAGGACATACACATGTGCGTCGAGCGCGTGCTCACCGAGCGCATAGGCGACGCCGGCAAGCGCCTGCACACGGCCCGCAGCCGCAATGATCAGGTCGCGCTCGACATCAGGCTCAATATGAAAAAAGAGATAGTCGAGATTCGCCACATGCTGCTCGACCTCATAGCCGTCGTGCTCGATGTCGCGGAGAAGAACACCGACGCCATCATGCCCGCCTACACGCACCTCCAGCGCGCCCAGCCCACTAACTTCGCCCACTACATGATGGCCTACGCCAACATGCTCCGGCGCGACTGCCTGCGCCTTGAGGACTGCCTTGAGCGCATGGACGAGTGCCCGCTCGGCAGCGGCGCTCTGACCTCGACCACCTATCCCATAGACCGTGAGCGCGTAGCGCGCGAGCTGGGCTTTGCCCGCATCATGCAGAACAGCCTCGACGGCGTGTCTGACCGCGACTTTGCCCTTGAGATGATGAGCGCGCTCTCCATAATGATGATGCACCTTTCGCGCTTCTCCGAGGAGATCATACTCTGGTGCTCCTGGGAGTTCAAATTCATCGAGCTGGACGACAGCTACGCCACCGGCTCGTCCATCATGCCGCAGAAGAAAAACCCCGATATCGCCGAGCTGGTGCGCGGCAAGACCGGCAGGGTCTACGGCGACCTCTTCACCCTCTTCACCGTGATGAAATCCCTCCCGCTCGCCTACAACAAGGACATGCAGGAGGACAAGGAGCCCATGTTCGACGCGGTCGACACCGTGAAAAAGTGCCTGCCTGTATTCGCGGCCATGCTCTCTACAATGAAGCTCAACCGCGACAACATGCGCAGAGCCGCAAACGGCGGCTTCATAAACGCCACCGACTGCGCCGACTATCTTGTGAAGAAGGGTCTGCCGTTCCGCACGGCCTACACCATCGTCGGCAAGGCGGTCAACTACTGCATCGAAAACGGCAAGACGCTCGAGACCCTCAGTCTCGACGAGTACCGCCGCTTCTCCGAGGTGTTTGACAGCGATGTCTACGACTTCATCAATCTCGACACCTGCGTGAGCAAGCGCAACGTGCCCGGCGGCCCGGCCGAAAAGCCGCTGAGAGCCCAGCTCGACTACATAGCGAACTTCCTCAAAGAGCGCGAATAATAACGAAAATGCGGCGGACTAATTGTCCGCCGCTTTTTTATTTTGCCATATACGCGTCGTACCACGCCTGACCAGTCTCGGCATCTCCAATGGGCGAGTCGAGCAGTTCGGAGCAGGCGACGGCCATGATGTAACCCTCGGCTCCCGTCTCGCCGCCCGCGGCGAAGCGCTCCATGCAGTAGTCTACGGTGTACTGGCCGTAGCAGAGCAGCTCTCTGTACTCGATGGGGCTGTTCTCAATCATGGCCTCAGGGGAGGACTCCGGCTGCGCGGAGCAGATTTTTTCAAGCAGCGCGGAGATTATCGGCCCCGTGTCGAGCCCGCACTCCCGCACGGCCTGAGCGTAGCAGACCTGAATCTGCGACATCACATATTTCTGGCTGTCCATCGCCTCGTCCACTATGTCGGCGGGGAATTTCTCCTCTATGCTCGAGGCAAAGCGCTCGCCGTCGCCCGGCGTCCAGTATTCCTCGAGTGAGATGGCGCCGCTTCCGAGCGAGAAGGTCAGCGCCACGGGGACATGGCTGCCGCTCATCAGCTCTATGCCGCTCTCGGAGACGGCATACTCGCCGTAATACGCCCAGCCGTAGCAGGTGACTTTGTGGCCGTCGTCCGACTCGACCTCTTTGAGCGGGATATAGCTGCAGCAGGCGAAGTTGCTGCCCTCCGGGCCGGAGCCCGCGTTCTCGTCAAGTATGGCCTTGTTTATGGCGGATTCAAGCACGGTGTCGCCGTAGGG
>CALWXY010000012.1 GCA_944385595.1 uncultured Oscillospiraceae bacterium | reverse complement strand
TGGACGAAAAAAGAGTGAGCTAAATCATGCTCTAAAGAAGCAAAGGGATGCGACGAGGGATGAGCGTGATCGCCGAGGGAAGCTGCATTGAAGTGCCCGTGGGCGAGGCGATGCTAGGGAGCATGTTCAAAGTGCTCGGCCATGGTCAGCCCCGCGAGCGCGACGCGCATACGCACGCCGGGCGACTCGTTCATCTGGCCGAACACCAGCGCCGTCTTGTCGGCGACGCTGCTGCCGTGCATCTCGTGCCAGAGGTCGTTGCCCTCGCGGCTGCGCTCGCCGACGCCGGTGAAGACGGAGTAGCCGTCGTGCTCGACGGCGACGTTGTGGATAAGCTCCTGGATCAGCACCGTCTTGCCGACGCCCGCGCCGCCGAAGAGGCCGATCTTGCCGCCGCGCGGGTACGGCTCGAGCAGGTCGATGACCTTTATGCCGGTCTCGAGAATCTCGCCCATGGGCTGCTGGGATGAGAACGAGGGCGGCTTGCGGTAGATGCTGCGGCGCACGACCGGCTCCGGCAGCGGCTCGCCGCCGTCTATCAGCTCGCCGAGGACGTTGAACATCCTGCCGAGCGTGGCTCTGCCGACGGGCACGGACACGGTGCCGCCCTCGGCGCGGACCTTCATGCCGCGCGCGAGGCCCTCGCTGCCGGAGAGCATTATGCAGCGCGCGGTGTCGCCGCCTATGTGCTGGGCGACCTCCATGACGCGCTCTGAGCCATCGACCTCGACGGTCAGCGCCTCGCGTATGCGCGGCAGCTTGCCGCGCTCGAAGCGCACGTCGACGACGGGGCCGGATATTTGAACGATGCTTCCGTAATTCACGAAGAGAGCACCTCTTTTCTGCGTTTTTTCCGCTGGGCCTTGGCGCCAGCCGTCACCTCGGTTATCTCCTGCGTGATGGCGGCCTGCCGCTCGCGGTTATACTGGATGGTCAAATCTGTGAGCAGCTCCTCGGCGTTGCGGTTGGCGGCATCCATGGCCGTCATGCGCGCCTGCTGCTCGCTGCAGAAGCTGTCTATCAGCGCGCTGTAGATGAAGCCGGTGAGGTAGCTGTGGACTATGCCGTGCAGCACCGCCGTGGCCGACGGCTCGAAATCGAAGTGCAGCTCCACCTTCTTCTCCTTCTCCGGCGGCTCGAAGTGAGTTCTGTGAAACGGCAGCAGCCGCGCCGAGCGCGCGCGCGTGCTCAGCCCGTTCTCGAGATCCGTGTAGACGATGAAGATTTTCTTCAGCTCGCCCGCGTCGTAGCGCTCGAGGAGGATGGAGCTTATCTCCCTCGCCCTGTCGAGCGTGGGGTTCTGCGCGGTGTAGAGAAACAGGCGCTCTATGGGTATTTTGTGCTGCTCGAAGTAGCGCCGCCCGTACTCGCCGACGACGAAGAGCTTCGTGTCCGGGTGCTCGCCGAGCAGGCGCTGCACCTTTTTGAGGGCGTTCATGTTGTAAGCCCCGGCGAGCCCCTTGTCCGCCGTGATCACGAGGCAGCCGTAAGCGCCCTCCAGCTCCACGTCCTTGTCGGGCGGGTAGAAGTATGGGCTCTCGACGTCGGTCACCGTGCGGAATATGCGCTTTATCTCGGTGCGCAGCGCCTCGAAATAGGGGCGGGTGCGCTCGAGGTCGTTGCGCGCCTTGCGCAGCTTGGTCGAGGCTATGAGGTACATGGCGTTCGTGATTTTTCTCGTCTCGCGGACGCTCTCGATTCTGCTTTTGGTCTCGCTCCTGCCGGCCATGGGCTACGCCCCCGTTCTGCCGTGCAGGCGCTTCTGGACGTAGGCCTTCGAGAGCGCGGCTATGTCGGCGCGCTCGGAGTCGCTGAGCTGGCCGGTCGCGTCTATGCGGGCGCACAGCTCGCCGCGCTCGCGCTCGATGTAGGCGAGCAGGCGCTCGCGCATTTTGGGCAGGCGGCGCACGGGCACCTCCTGCAGCGCGTGCGACATGGCGGCCACGAGCAGCACTATCTCCTCGTGCTGGTGCAGCGGCTTATACTGCGGCTGTATCAGCAGTCGCATGAGGCTCTGGCCGTACTCCAGCTGGCCGCGGGTGACGTCGTCCAGGTCGCTGGAAAACTGGGTGAATATCTCCATCTCGCGGAACTGCGCGAGGTCTATGCGCAGCGAGCCGACGGCCTTTTTCATCGCCTTGGTCTGGGCGTCGCCGCCGACGCGCGACACCGAGAGGCCGACGTTCACCGCCGGCCGCTGGCCGGCGAAGAAGAGGTCGCTCTCGAGGAAAATCTGTCCGTCCGTTATGGAGATGATGTTGGTGGGGATGTAGGCCGACACGTCGCCCGCCTGGGTCTCGACAATCGGCAGCGCGGTCATGCTGCCGCCGCCGCGCTCGTCGGAGAGCTGGGCGGAGCGCTCGAGCAGGCGGGAGTGCAGGTAGAACACGTCGCCGGGATAGGCCTCGCGCCCCGGCGAGCGCTCGAGCAGCAGGCTCAGCGCGCGGTAGGCTATGGCGTGCTTCGACAGGTCGTCGTAGACGATCAGCACGTCGCGCCCCTTGTGCATGAAGTACTCGCCGAGCGTGCAGCCGGAGTAGGGCGCTATATACTGCATGGTGGCGGAATCGGCGGCGGAGGCGCAGACGACCACGGTGTAGTCCATGGAGCCGTGCATGTCGAGCGTCTCGACCACCTGCGCCACGGAGCTGGCCTTCTGGCCTATGGCGACGTAGATGCA
>CALWXY010000011.1 GCA_944385595.1 uncultured Oscillospiraceae bacterium | reverse complement strand
AAGCCGCGAAGGTGGAGTACCAGCCGCCGCCGACAGCGCCGGCGACGCCGTTGAGGTCGGCGCCCATCCAGTCGGCGGAGACGCCGCTGACAGGAGCCTCAGTCTCCGGGGAGCCGCTCTCGGGGGCCGCGCTCTCGGTGGTGCCGCCGCAGGCACACAGCGCAAGAGCCATACACAGAACGAGCAGCAGAGCGATGAGTTTTTTCATGTTGTTGTCCTCACTTTCTTAATATATACAAACGGGTCTCCCCGCCTGTTTCTCAGTCGAGCACGTCGTCCTGGAAGACGCCGTCGCGCAGGAGCACCACATCGTCTATATATACGGTCGCTCCCTTGGCTATCATGTCAATATGTACGGGCGCGCTGTTCTGGCCGCCGGGGAAGTTCGAGGCGTTGTTGCCAGCCGCTATATGCACGGTGCCGAGCGGGGCCTCGTCCTCAAGCAGCGAGCCGCAGGGTATGGCGCAGGGGTTGAGGCCTATGCCAAACTCGCCTATGCGGTAGCAGTTGGGGTTCTGCGGTCTGTCGAGAATCTCTTTGAGCAGCTCTGCGTCCTTGCCGCCCTCTATGGAGACTATGACGCCGTTTTCAATCTTCAGACGCACCGGCTCGCTGACGGCTCCGACACCCGCTATGCTGGCGCTCACGACGTAGACGCCGTTGGTCTTCTCCTCGACCGGGGCTATGCAGGACTCGATATTGGGGGGCGCTGCAAATGAGCCGGGGGTTCTGGCTATGCCGTCGACCGCGCGTCCGTCGCGTCCCTCGAGGACGAAGGAGATATCGGTGCCGTTCTCCTCGCAGACTATGCGGGCGGTTTTGGCTCTGGTGAGCAGGGCCTTGACCTTGGCCGCGACCTTGGCGCGCTCCGGGAAGTCGGCCTCAATCGCGCCGTGGATGAGCATGTGCGGGTACACCTCGGGCATGGTGATGATGCGGCAGCCCGCCGCTCTCGCGGCCCTCACCGCCGGGGTGTGCGACATGGACTTGGTCGTCACCAGGAATGCGGCGGTGGCCTTCTCCATGGCTGCGCCCACCATCTCGGGAGGCGGCTCTCCGTGGCTCTTCGTCGGCTCGAACACGACCATATTCGTGCAGGCGCCGAGGGCGAGGCAGGACTTCGCTACCTGATTCGCCACCTCAAAGGACTCGTAGTCGCAGACGACGGCGACGACATCGTCCGGAGTGACCCCGGCGCAGTCGCGCGCGAGCTTGAACGCTCCCTTGAGCATGAGATTGTCTCTCAAATCCATACGCTATTCTCCTTCTTATTATCAGAATTTGACGTGATCCATCATGATATTGAGTATTTCGATATCGGTTGTCTTCATGCCGACGCGCCCGACGTAGCCGACACTCTTGATTGTGCTCTCGACGTCGCCCTGGACTATGCCCTCGCCCGGCTGGAAGCCGAGGCCGCGCATACTGAGCGTGTGCGCGAGGATGGCGGCGTTCACCGCCGAGGCGATTTTCGCCGCGCAGGAGGACTTTGCGCCGTCGCAGACTATGCCGCCGACGTTCGCGAGGGTGTTGACTATGGTGTGGCCTATCTGCTCGAGGCTGCCGCCCGCCATATAGGTGATGGCGGCTCCCGCTCCCGCTCCGGCGGTGACGGCGCCGCAGAAGGCTGAGAGGCTGCCTATGAAGTGCTTGAGGTGTATTGAGACGAGGTTGCTGATCAGCAGCGCCCTGTACATCTTCTCCTCGCCCACTCCGAGCTCGCGAGCGTACTCCACGACGGGCAGGGACACGGTCATACCCTGGTTGCCGCTGCCGGAGTTTATGACCACCGGCATACTGCAGCCGCCCATGCGGGCGTCGGACCCCGCGGCGGCCATGGCCTGCGCTCTGGTGCGGACATCATCGCCGAAGGCTTCGAGCATGGTGCGTCCGATTTGGGCGCCGTAGCTGCCCTCAAGTCCCGCCTTGGCGATAGCGGAGTTCATCTCAGTCTGCCGTTTGAGTATGGGCATGACCCTGTCGAGCTCGACGGTGTCGGCAAACTCGACTATTTTTGCGATGCTGAGATCCCACGAGGCCGGCTGGCTGCTCTTCGTGCGGATTTTGTTCTCGTAGACGACCTCGCCGTCCTTTTTAATCTCGGTTATCAGCGTGTGTCTGTTGACTATGGTGACCGAGGCCGAGTGTCCCCCGCCCCGGACGGATGCGACTATATAGAGGTTCTCGACGTTCTCCTGCAGGCGGCACTCGAAAAATCCGCCCGCTATGAGCTGCTCGGCCTTCTCGATGTGCTCCGGCTTTATGCCCTCGAGCACCTCAAGCTCCCTGTCGGCGTCGCCGCCGACGACGCCCAGCACCGCCGCGACGTCCACTCCGCGGCGTCCGCCGGAGTTCGGCACCATGACGCCTTTGACGTTCTTTATGATGTTGCCGCTGCAGCAGAGCTCAATTTTCTCCGGGAAGCAGCCCAGAACCTGTCTCGCCTTGGCGGCGGCGTATGCTATGGCTATCGGCTCTGTGCAGCCCAGCGCCGGAACCAGCTCGCCGCTAAGTATATCAATATATTCCTGTTCAAGCTGCATGTCCATTTGTCTATTACCTCCGGGTATCTGATATTATCAGTGATATTATTAATAATAATACTATATCAGACGCCACAGCCTGTGTCAATTATCCATATGATTTCTGTCAATTTTACTTTATTTTTTGGCATTTTTCTGTTAAAATCAGTAGAAAGCCGTGTGGGAGGAGAGCAATGAAAAACGAAGGCAGCCTGAAAGACGCGATATACAGCTCCATACTCGAGGGAATTTTCGCCATGGACTACCGCCCCGGCGACATCCTGAACGAGAAGGCGCTCGTCGAGCGCTACAACTGCAGCAAATCGCCCGTGCGCGAGGCGCTCATAGCTCTGTGCAGCGAGAACGTGCTGCGCAGCATCCCCCGTTACGGCTACGAGGTCGTGCGCCTCACCATGGAGGATATAAATGAGATGATAGAGTTCCGCTATATCCTCGAGGGCGGGATTCTCCGTGAGCGGCACTCGCGCCTCACCGCGGCGCAGTTCGAGCGGCTGCGCGCCGCCGACGAGAAGTGCAAGCTCGACACCGACGACCCCTGGGAGCACTGGGAGTACAACTCGCAGTTCCACATCAAGCTCATCGGCTACTGCGGCAGCGACTATGCCCTCGACGAGCTGAAGCGCTGCATGAGCCGCCTCAAGCGCGCCTACGCCCAGTTCTACTGGGGCAAGTGGGACAAGGGACTGCCCCCCTCGGACACGCGCAACCACGCCGAAATCCTCGCCTGTCTCGAGTGCGGCGACGTCGACGGCGCGCTTTTGCATCTGCGCGACGACCTCAACGACTTCGGCGGTCTGGAGAAGGCCGTGAACTAGGAGTTCATGGCCTCCAGCGTCAGCTCTATGAGCTGCGTCAGCTCCATGCCGAGCATGTCGGCGCCCTGCTGTATGACCTCGCGGGAGCAGCCGGCGGCAAAGCCCTTGGACTTGAATTTTTTCATCACCGACTTGGCGCCGAGTCCCTCCATGCCGGTGGGGCGCATCAGCGCCGCCGCGCCGATGAGGCCGGTCAGCTCGTCTACGGCGAAGAGCACCTTCTCCATCTGCTCCGTCGGCTCCACGTCGGCGCAGAGGCCGTAGCCGTGGCTGACGACTGAGTGGATGACGCCCTCGTCGACGTCGTTCTCCCGCAGCAGCTCCACCGCCTTGACGCAGTGCTGCTCCGGGTAGCGCTCGAAGTCTATGTCGTGCAGCATGCCGACGGTCTTCCAGTACTCCACCCGCTCGGGGTCGTATTTTGCAGCGAACCAGCCGAGCACCTTCGACACCGTCTCGGCGTGCTGTATGTGAAACGGCTCCTCATTGTACTTTTTTACCAGCTCGAGGGCCTGTTCGGGGCTGGGAATATAGCTCATTTTGACCACTCCTTTTTTGGCATTATATAACAGGCAATAAAAAAAGGCAATACGCTCATAAGCGTATTGCCTTTTTCGATTACTGGCCGTTTGACGGCTCCATCATTTTGTCGACGCCGTCTTTCATGTCGTCGACGCCCTTCTCCACCGCGTCCTCCACATCGCCGAGGGCGCCGTCGCCGGTGGCGTCGGGGCTGACGTTCGGGCTGATGATGGGGCTGGCGCTGGGGCTGGGAGACATGGTTATGATGGGCGACGGGCTGACGTCCACATTGCTGTCCCTGCAGCCGGCGAACAGTGCCATGAGCATTATCGCCGAGATGCAGATGAGAAGAAATCTTTTCATATCTGTCCCTCCGATTTTTGAGTTACGCGACTAGTATCTCAAAAAATCGCGGGCATTATTTATGGTAAAAAATTTTTAAAAAACGCCTTTGTTCGCGAGTATCACCAGCGCGGCGGTGGCGAGGATGACCACCGCGAGCAGGGCAAAGCCTATGCTGAACTTGCCGCTGTCCTCGCTGCGGCGCTCCGGAAGGAGGTTCACATGGCGCATGGCGGTTATGAGCGGCTTATACAGCAGCATGGTGACGCCCATGTTTATGCCGCCTTTCAGCAGGTTGAACGGCAGGAAAATCGGAATCAGCATGGCGGAGACGGCCTCTCTCGTCATCTCCATGTAGAGCGGGGTCATGATGTAGTTCCAGAGCAGCATGGCGGGCACCACGACGGCTATGCCGCTCAGAAGGCCGATGACCGCGCCGGTCTTGGTGCGCTTGCGCTCGTAGATGAAGGCGGCGGTGCAGGCGAAGGCGCAGGTGGAGAGGACGTTCATCAGCATTCCTATGGGGCCGGTGTCGCTGACGGTGATCATCTCGATGAGGGAGACGACGACGGATATGACGCAGGCGGAGAGCGGCCCGTAGATGAAGCCCGCGATGACTATGACGACGTCCTTCGGGTCGTATTTGAGGAAGCTCCAGATGGGGATGCGCCCGACGTACATAACGATATACGCGAGTGCGGCGAGCATTGCGAGCGTGGCCAGGCGGCGGACGTCGCTGAGAGAGTTTGCGCGGTTTTTGGTCATGGTTGCGGTGGACATAGAAAAACTCCTTTCACTATAATGACAACCCATGATGACTCAGTCAGGTGTGTCATTACAAAGCGAAAAGAGCTCTGAGACGACATCTTCTTTCATCCGGACTGTGACCGTTGGTACCGGAGTTGCACCGGTTCGTGCGCCGCTGAGCGCTCGCGGACTTTACCGCCAGTGGGGAATTTCACCCCGCCCCGAAGACATCATATAAAATTGTCCTATACAATATAGCACATCTTGCCCCCGATTACAAGGGGGTGCGCCTCATTTTTTCACGGCCTGGCGCGCGGCGAAAACCGTGCGCGACACGGAAAACGAGACCATGACTCCGGCGGCGAGCGCCGCGGCCACGCCGAGCGTGTGCAGCATGGTCTGCAGAAACAGCTGAATCTGCCCATCGACGCAGTAGCTCATGGCGTAGTATATGCCTCCGCCGGGCACCAGCGGAAGCAGCGCCACCAGGAGATTGCCCGTGGCCGGGCAGCGTATCACGCGCGCCATTATCTCCGAAAACGCGCCTATGGCCGCCGCGGCCGCGAAAGCGGCGAATATGGTCTCGTCCAGCAGTATATACACCAGCCAGCCTATCGCTCCGCCTATGCCGCAGACAAGCTGCTCGCGCCCGTGGATATTGAAAACCAGCGTGAAGCTGATGCACGCCATGAACGAATAGAAGCATGGCAGCAGATATTCATTTATTATCGTCATGTCGTCTCACCAGCTAAAAGGTCATGTCGAGGGCTATGCCCGCAGCGACGCCCAGGGCTATCGCGCCGGCTGTGAGTATCGCCTCCGCCGTGCGGCTGAGGCCGGAGTAGATATCCCCCGCTAGTATCTCGCGCATGGCGTTTGTGAGCGCGACGCCCGGCACCAGCAGCATCAAAACGCCTATGGTCACGGTGTCGACATCCCGCCCGAGTCCGAAGCGCGAGAGCAGCAGCGCCAGGAACGCCGCCACCGCGCTGCACACCACCGTGCGGAAAAAGCTGTTGCGCCCCATCCACTTTGAGCCGAACATCAGGCAGAGGCCCACGGCGGCTCCGCATATCATCGACGAGACGGCGTCGAACAGTCCGCCGCCGAACAGCAGCGTGAAAAAGGTTGTCGCGGCGGCGTAGCCGCAGAGTATCATCCCCGGCTTGAAGCTGCGGTGCTTCGCCGGGATGAGCGTCAGCATCTCGAGCGCCTCGCCGACCTCCGGTCTGTCGGCGCAGAGCTCGCGGCAGATGGCGTTATATATGTCAAGCTCCTCAATGTCCGTGCCGTGCGGGCCTATGCGGCGCATACGGGTCACCGGGCGCCCGTCGGGCGTGTTTATGCTCACAATCAGGCAGCTCGGCAGCGCGAATATCTCCGGCGACTCGACACCGTAGGCCGTGAGGACGCGGGAAACAGAGTCCTCGACCCTGTATATCTCAGCCCCGCTCGCCATCAGGCGGCAGCCGAGATCCGTGGCCAGGTTTACGAGCTTCTCGTAGTCCATCGGTTTTATTTTGCGTATTTGGCGCGTCCATCGCGGAATATGTCGCCGCCGCTGCAGTCGACGCCGACGGTGAGAGGCAGCGCCTCGACGGTGAGCCGCTTTATCGACTCGCAGCCGAGGTCGTGGAAGGCTATCTCCTCCGCGGCCTTTACGTGCTTTGCCATGAGCGCGCCCGCGCCGCCGACGGCGCAGAAGTATATGCCGCCGTTGCGGCAGAGCGCCTGCTGCACCTCTTCGCCGCGCTCGCCCTTGCCGATAATCCCGGCGAGGCCGAGGTCGAGCAGTCTGGGCGTGAATTTGTCCATGCGGCTGGAGGTCGTCGGCCCGCAGGAGCCGACGGGGCGGCCGTCCTTCGCGGGAGTGGGGCCGGTATAGTAGATGATGGCGCCCTCAAGCTCAAACGGCAGCTTCTCTCCCCTGTCGAGGTACTCAAAAATGCGCTTGTGCGCCGCGTCGCGCGCGGTGTACACCGTGCCGGTGAGGGCTATTCTGTCGCCGGCGTGCAGCTGGGGGGCGTATTTTTTCAGTTCGCTCACTTGAATCTCAAGCATGTTGTCTCCCACTTTCCGAATGCAGTATTTTTTGTACAAAAGCTGTGAGCGCCGCCTCGCAGGCGGCTCTGTCCACAAGGTAGGACAGTCCGTGGCCCGCGCCCGGCACCTCAAGCAGCTCTCCCCTGCCGCCGCAGGCGGCGAGATTGCGGCGCGACATCTCCGGCGGCACGACGTGGTCGTCTCCACCGTGGATGAGCAGCACCGGCAGAGAGCTGCGTCTGAGCGCGTCCTCAGTCGAAACGCCGAGCGGCACGCCGAGCAGACGCGCCAGCGGGCGCATGGCGTCGAGGTAAGGGTGCGGCGGTATGCGCCAGCGGCGCATGGTGTGCTCCATAATCTCGTATGGGCTGGTGAAGCCGCAGTCGGCTATTATGCCGCGCACGTTCCCCGGCAGCTCCAGTCCCGCCGCCATCAGCACCGTCGCGGCGCCCATGGACATGCCCTCGAGTATGATTTTACAGTCAGGGCCAAGTCTCTCTACAATATACTCCGCCCAGCGCAAACAGTCAAATCGTTCTTTCACGCCGAAGCAGATCAGTTTGCCCTCGCTCAGCCCGTGCGCCCTCTGCCACGGCACGAGGATGTTGAAGCCGCGCTCGTGCCAATGTCTGTAGACGCAGCTGAAGTCAAAAAGCTCGCGCGAACGGTAGCCGTGCATGAGTATGACGGTGGCCTCCGCCCCCTCCACCGGCAGGAAGTAGCCGCGCAGGCGCAGTCCGTCGCGCGACGATATCTCCACCCGCTCCGGCTGCATGGAGTAGAGCCAGTCAACTCCGGCCTGTATCTCGTTGAAATACCGGCTCCACGCCCCGCTCACGGCGCTGCGGCTGCCCATTTTGTTCGGCCCGCTCCGCAGCATGGCGAGCTTTAAAAACACCGCTGCGGATATTATGTAAACCGCCGCGATTGCTATTGCTATAGTCATGCGCCCAGTGCCTCTTCTATGTAATATGCCGTCAGCAGGTCGACGCAGGCCCCGTAGCTCTGCATACCCCGGTCGTCGCCGTGGCTGTAGAGGAAGCCGGTGTAGACGCTCTCGCTGATTTCGGCTGTTTTGGTCTTATACTGCGCCCAGTAGTCGTTGTTCGCTCTGAGGTCGGCTTTCGCCTCGTCACACAGCGTGGCCGCGACATCATAATACGCCAAACTGTCGGCGCTGTAAAGGGCGTTGCTGAGATACAGATAGCCCATCAGCGCGCCGGAGTAGACGAAATCCGCATCCCCGCTCTCGAGGCTGGCGAGCACGGCGACGAAATTGGCCTCGTCCTCCGCCGCAACGCCGCGCTGGTGCGCTATCTCGTGCGCCGCCGTGCAGGCGAGGAAGCAGAACGGGGCGTTCACGTTCAGGTTGGCCTCGCCGGTGAACGGGAAGAAAAAGCCGGTGAAGTTCATTTTGCTCATTATCTCCGAGAATACCATGGCC
The DNA here is from genome assembly GCA_944385595.1 of uncultured Oscillospiraceae bacterium. GTDB lineage: Bacteria > Bacillota > Clostridia > Oscillospirales > Oscillospiraceae > Heteroscillospira. Next base: position 1,954 of record CALWXY010000011.1, on the reverse strand, counting down.
TTTGGCCGGAGCGGCTCTGCCTTGAGGAACGGGAACACCGCCTCCGCACCGCCGTATATGCCGGCGGAGCGGTTGAGGATATCGTCAGTGTCGCCGCAGTAGAGGCCGTTTTCGTCGCGCGGCACGGAATCGGCGCAGTCGTTCACCATGGAGGCGAAGTACGCCGTCACGGCGGCGAGGTCCTCAGTCGAGACAGGCTCGGCGGCAAGTCCGCTCAGCTCCTCAAAGTCGAAGCTGTGGTAATACACGCCCCACAGCAGGCAGAAGCCGCCGTAGAACATGGCGGCGCAGGCAAAAATCGTGAGCGCCGTGCGCCGCAGGACGAGAGCGGCTCCCTTTCCTTTGATAAGCGCCCTGATCTGATGCGCCAGATAGCAGATTCCGCCTATGACGGCGGCGGCGTAGAACAGCTCCGCCACCGAAAACGGGAACAGCGAGCAGATTTTGCCCGCCGCGGCGTGGTACGGCCGGACAAAGCCCTCCGACACGGCGAGCATAAGCTCGCTGTTGCCGCGCAGGGCGAAATACAGCCCCGTCAGCGCTGCGCCGAGCACTGCAAGTGCGCAGCGCACCGGGCAATTTATCCGCAGTCTCCGTTTTTCGGCAGCCGTTTCCACTCCGCTCACCTCCGATAAGTCGATTGTAACATAGGCCGGGGGCGATTACAAAATTTTTTCCCGGGAAAAATATCCCAGCCGTTGTTCGGTGGCTGCACCGCATGTTATAATTATGGTGATTTCCTGTCTTCGGAGGTATTTATGTCACAGAACATCTTTGTAATAAACCCCGGCTCCACCTCCACCAAGGTCGCCATGTACAGCGGCGAGGAGGAGCTTTTTTCCGAAAACATAGTACACACCAGCGCCGAGCTCGCCAAATTCGGCGGCATACCCGCCCAGCTCCCCTTTAGACTTGAGGCCGTGCTCGGCTGCATGGAGCGCCGCGGCGTCGACCCCAAGCAGCTCGACATCGTCATGGGCAGAGGCGGCATGTTCCCGCCGGTGAAGCCCGGCGCCTATCTCGTCGACGACGCGCTCTGCGAGCTCATACTCCACGGCGAGATTGAACAGCACGCCTCCAATCTAGGCGGCGTGCTCGCCAGGCGCATAGCCGAGGCCGCGGGGGTGAAGGCCTTTGTCTACGACTGCGTCTCCGTCGACGAGCTGCCGCCAATCTGCAAGGTCACCGGGATTCCGGAAATCCAGCGGCAGAGCTTCTGCCATGTGCTGAACAGCAAGGCCGTCGCGCGGCGCTATGCCGAGTCGATCGGCAAGCGCTACGAGGATCTGCGCTGCATAGTCGCCCACCTCGGCGGGGGCATATCGCTCAGCGCCCACATGGGCGGACGTATCGTCGACTCCATAGCCGACGACGCCGGCCCCTTCGCACCCGAGCGCGGCGGCTGCGTGCCCGTGCTCTACATCATCGACATGTGCTTCAGCGGCAAATACTCCCGCAGCGACATGATTCACAAGGTGCGCGGCATGGGCGGACTGCGCGCCCTGCTCGGCACCAGCGACTGCCGCGAGATTGAGAGCCGCATCGCCGCCGGCGACGAGAAGGCGAAGCTGATTTACGACGCCATGATTTTCCAAATCGCAAAGGGCGTCCACATGGTGAGCACCATCCTCGCGGGCGACATCGACGCCGTCATCCTCACCGGCGGCGTCGCCTTCTCCAAATACGTCACCGACGGCGTCAGCTCCTATATCTCGCATTTTGGAAAAACCGTCGTCATCCCCGGCGAGTTCGAGATGCAGGCTCTCGCCGAAGGCGGCAGGCGTCTGCTCTCGGGCGAGGTCTACCACCGCTACGGCGGCGGGGACGGCCGCCTCGTCTGAGCGCGATTGTGAATTTTCCCCTCCAAAGCTGTGATTTTTGCGAAATTGTTATTAGGTTTTATTAATGCAAAACATTAGTAATTTGTGATATTATATGCGTATCACAGATTTGG
>CALWXY010000010.1 GCA_944385595.1 uncultured Oscillospiraceae bacterium | reverse complement strand
ATCCCGGCAGCGAGATCTACGGCGGCCTCGCCAACACCTGGGACTACGGCCCCCTCGGCGTTGAGCTGAAGAACAACGTCAAAAAGGCCTGGTGGAAGAAGTTCGTGCAGGAGAACCCCTATAACGTCGGCCTCGACGCCGCCATCCTCATGAACCCGCAGACCTGGGTCGCCTCCGGCCACGTCGCCACCTTCAACGACCCCCTCATCGACTGCCGCAGCTGCAAAATGCGCCACCGCGCCGACAAGCTCGTCGAGGAGTGGAACGAGCGCAACGGCGCCACCGATGTGGTCGTCGAGGCCATGGATAACGACGCGCTGCTGGCGTATATCCGCGAGAAGGGCATCACCTGCCCCGGCTGCGGCAAGAGCGACTTCACCGATATCCGCAAGTTCAACCTCATGTTCAAGACCTTCCAGGGCGTCAACGAGGACACCGCCTCCACCGTCTACCTCCGTCCGGAGACCGCGCAGGGCATATTCGTGAACTTCAAGAACGTCCAGCGCACCACCCGCCGCAAGATTCCCTTCGGCGTCTGCCAGGTGGGCAAGAGCTTCCGCAACGAAATCACGCCGGGCAACTTCACCTTCCGCACCCGCGAGTTCGAGCAGATGGAGCTTGAGTTCTTCTGCAAGCCCGGCACCGACCTCGAGTGGTTCTCCTACTGGCGCGAGTACTGCCACAAGTGGTTGCTCGACCTCGGCATGACCGACGAGCACCTCCGCCTGCGCGACCACGAGAAGGAGGAGCTCAGCCACTACTCCAATGCGACGACCGACTTCGAGTTTTTGTTCCCCTTCGGCTGGGGCGAGCTCTGGGGCGTCGCCGACCGCACCGACTACGACCTCAAGGCCCACCAGACCACCTCCGGCGAGAGCATGGAATATTTTGACCAGGAGATGAACGAGAAATACATCCCCTACGTCGTCGAGCCGTCGCTCGGCGCCGACCGCGTGACGCTCGCCTTCCTCATCGACGCCTACGACGAGGAGGTCGTCGACGAGGCCAAGGGCGACGTGCGCGTCGTCCTGCGCCTGCACCCGGCGCTCGCGCCGATGAAGTGCGCGGTGCTGCCGCTCTCGAAAAAGCTCGCCGGCCCCGCCACCGAGCTTTACCACAGCCTGCAGAAGCAGTTCATGTGCGACTACGACGACGCCGGCAGCATAGGCAAGCGCTACCGCCGTCAGGACGAGGCCGGCACGCCCTTCTGCGTCACCTACGACTTCGACAGCGAAAACGACGGCTGCGTCACCGTGCGCCACCGCGACAGCATGGAGCAGGAGCGCATAGCCATAGCCGACCTCGCCGCCTATATAGCCGAGCGCATAGCCTACTGATATGCTCGAGACCATACGCCGCCTGCGCGGCGCCGAGCCGCGCCCGGCGGCGGGCGGCGCACTGACTGCAGTATTTTCGGCGCTGACGGGGCTCTGCCTCGCCGGCGCCTCCCGGCTCATCACGAGCCAGAGTATCAGACAGACGCTCTCCGCCGTCCTGGGGGAGAGCGCGCTCTTTTTCGGGGAGGCGGCGTTCTTCGCGCTCATAGTTTTCGCGCTCGCGCAGCTATTCCGCAGCATCTTCGCCTCCGGCTGCGCCGTGTCGGCGATGGCGCTGCTCATATCCCTCACGCACCACTTCAAGCTGCTGATCACCTCCACGCCGCTCGAGGTGCAGGACTTCGCCCTCATCGGCGCCGCCGGAGATATAGCGCAGCTCAACGCGCAGTACATAAGCCTCTCGCGCAACAGCGCCCTCGCCATAATCGGCACGGCGCTCTGGCTGTGCGTGCTGTTTATAGCGTCGAAGCCGCTCAGGCTGCCGAAAAAGCAGCGGTGGATATCCTTTGCCGCATCCTGCGCGCTCTTCGCGCTGGTCTTCTGCCTCGGCGCGGACGCGATCATCTACTCGCCGCTCGACGTCCCGCTCTCGCGCTCCTACAGACAGCGCTATGTGAACTCGCACACGGGCTTCGTGCTCGGGCTCTGGCGCAGCGCCATCTACCGCGACAGCGGCATGGAGTATAACGAGAAAACCGCCGCCGAGGTCGCCTCCGAGCTGGGCGAGCTGATAGCCGCCATCCCCGCCGGGGGCGACGGCGAGCCGGTGAACGTCATCATGGTGCTGTCGGAATCGTTCTTTGACGTGACGGAGCTGCCCGGCGTCGAGTATGAGGGCGACCCCGTGGCCGACTTCCACGCGCTGCAGGCCGAGGGCGTCTCCGGCAAATTCTACACGAGGACGCTCGGCTACGGCACGGTGAATATAGAGCTTGAGCTGCTCACCGGCATAAACACCCGCCTCATGCCCTACGGCGAGGCGCTGAACACCTGGACGGCGGAGCGCTTTACTCAGCTGCCCGCGCTGCCGCAGGTGCTCGGCGACGCCGGGTACTACACCGCCTTCCTGCACATGTATAACGACAGCATATATAACCGCCGCGCATTTCTGCCCGGCCTCGGCTTCGACGAGGTCTTCTTCTCCGAGGACATGGCGAAGATAGACCCGGAGGCCGCCGCCGCGGGCGACGACTACTGGGACTTCATGGAGGAGCGCATCTCCGGCTGGTTCTACTCCGACGACTATATGGCCGACCTCGTCGCCGAGCTGTTCAGCCAGAAGAAGGACGAGCAGCCGGTGTTCATCTACGCCGTGTCGATGGAGAACCACTCGACCTATACGGCGGACAAGTACGGCGAGTACGACTTCCCGTTCGAGGCCGAGATAAGCGATGAGGCGCGCGGCGCGCTCTCGGCGGCGACGCAGGGCGTCGCCAACGCCTCGCGCTCGCTGCGCAAGCTCACGGACTACCTTGAGACGGTGGACGAGCCTACGGTGCTCATCTTCTTCGGCGACCACAAGCCCGGCCTCGGCCTCGAGCAGGGCGGCAGCGTCTACACCGAGCTCGGCATGTGCACGGCAGACAGCTCTCAGTGGACGGCGGAGCAGAGCGCCGAGATGTACAGCGCCGACTATCTCATCTGGGCGAACGACCCGGAGCTGCTGCCCGCCGAGCCTGGCACGCGGGCCGACGACTCGTCAAACTACCTGGGGCTGACGGCGCTGGAGTGCTCCGGCACGCAGCTGCCAGATTACTGGCGCGCTCTCGCCGCACTGCGGCAGGAGAGCATAGTCTATACCTGGAACTATTTCATCTCCGACGAGGGCGCGGTCTCCCTCCAGCTGCCGGAGACTGAGACCGCGGCACAGCGGAGAGCCGACCTGTTCGGCTTCCTCCTGCGCGACGCCTACGCCTCGCGCTATCTGGAGGGCGAGCTGTACTGAGGGGGAAATCTCTCGAAAGGTATAATTCTCATGCGAAAACACGATGGAAACGCGCCCTGGCACGGCAGAGCCTTCGCGGCTCTGGCCGCGCTCGCGGCGGGGCTTTTCTACGGCGGGCTGGCGCTCATCTACGCCGCCCTCGGCTCCGACGAGCAGACGGCGCTGTTTTTAAGCTATCTGCACAAGCCGCTGCTTGCGGCTTTGAATATTCTGCCATGTGTCCTGCTCGGCCTCTTCATCTGGCTGCTGACCGACAGGGCTTGGTGCGCCGGACTTTTCACCGGCCTTGTCGTCATGGGGCTGAGCTGCGTGAATTTTCTCAAGCTGCTCTTCCGCGACGACCCGCTCATAGCCGCCGACCTCTTCGTATTCTCCGAGGCGGCGAAGGCCGGCGAGAGCTACTCCGGCTATTTCAGACCCGCTGTGGTGCTCGGCGTTCTGGCCGTCGCTGCGGTGACGGCGCTCTGCGCCATCTGCCGCGGCAGGCTGGGTAAACCCGCTGTGCGCATACCGGCGGCGCTGCTCGTCGCCGCCGCGTCAGTGGGACTGTACTTCGGAGTGTACGCCAGCGACGGCGTCTACGACAGGTGCGAGAACATAGAGCGCAACGCCTGGTTCATGTCCCAGTGGTCGGAGACCGACCAGTACATCAGCCGCGGCTTTATCTACCCGCTGCTCCACAGCGTCAAGGACATGCGCGACGAGCCGCCCGAGGGCTACGACGAGGACGAGGCCGCCGCGACTCTCGCGGAGATTGGCGACAGCGATATCCCGGAGGACAAAAAGGTGAACATCGTCGGCGTCATGCTCGAGGCCTACGCCGATTTCACCGACCTCGGCCTTGAGCTTGAGGCCGACCCCTATGTGAACATGCACGCGCTGGAGGCCGAGAGCGTGAGCGGCGACCTCATAACGAACATCTTCGCGGGCGGCACGGTGGACACCGAGCGCGCCTTCCTCACCGGCCTGACCGAGCAGGAGAACTACCGCTCCAAAACCGGCAGCTACGTCTGGTATCTGCGCGACCAGGGCTACCGCACCGAGGGCGGCCACCCCTGCTACGAGTGGTTCTACAACCGCCAGAACGTGAACGCCTACCTCGGCTTCGAGGACTACTGGTTCTTCGAGACGCGCTACTCCGAGCCGGGCGACTTCAACTACG
>CALWXY010000009.1 GCA_944385595.1 uncultured Oscillospiraceae bacterium | reverse complement strand
ACCCCGCGCGAGAGCGCGATGACCGAGGATGAGCGCCCGTCGCCTATGGCGCTGTAAAAGCCGGAGTTCACAATGTTGACGGAGGCGAGGATAAAGCCCGGGAAATAGAGCCTCATTCCGTCGATGGCGCAGGCGGCGAGCTCCGCTGAGCCCTCGCTGTTGAAGGCTCCGGCGATTTGCCGCGCGAACACGACGGTGACGGCGACGAGCGCCGCCGCGATGCACAGCGCGATTTTCACGGCGCTGCGGCGTATGCGCGCCTCGGCGGCGAGATCCAGCTGCCCGTGCGCGGCGCTGGCGACGGGCTGAAGCCCCAGCGACACGCCGTTGAACAGCGCCGTGCCCACGAGCGCGACGTTCGCGACGACGCCGTAGGCGGCGACGGCGGTGTTCCCTGATAGCCTCAGCAGTATGAAGTTGAAAACCAGCGTGGTGATTGCATTCGACAGCTCGCCGACGAATGCGGCGATACCGAGGGAGCAGGCCGAGACGAGCCGCCGCGCCGACGGCACAGCGAATCTGAGCCGCACAGAGCAGCGCGGCGACAGATAGTGCAGCATACACACGCCCATGCTGACTATGGGCGACAGCCCCGTCGCGAGCGCGGCTCCGGCCATGCCCATGCCGAGCGGGAACATGAGGACGTAGTCGAAGATGATGTTGAATATGCCGCTGGTGAGCGTGGCGGCCATGGCGATTTTCGGCGCGCCGTCGTTGCGGGCGAAGGCGGTGAAGCTGTAGTTCAGCATGAAAAACGGCGTGAAGCAGAGGACTATGCGTATATATGTAAGCCCTATGGAGAGGATCCGGCTGTCGGCGCCGAGCAGCGTCAGAATCTCGCGCGGGAAGAGCGCGCCGCCGAGCACGAAGATGGAGCTCGCGAGCAGGGTCCAGAAAATCGCGTTGAAGAAGTATTCGTCCGCGCCGCCGCGCCCGCCGAATTTCGCGAGCGAGTAGCGGGTGGCCGAGCCTGTGCCTATCATCGAGCCTATGGCGAATATGAGGCCGTAGACCGGGAGAACCAGATTCAGCGCGGTGATGCCGTCGGCTCCGGCGGCGATGGATACGAAAAACGTGTCCGCAAGGACGTAGCACGAGGTGCCGACCATGGCGAGGATGTTCGGCATTATGTATTTTTTGAGCTGACCTTCCATGTTGCCTCCAAAAAAATACAGCACCCGCATTTACGGCTGCAAAGACCTAACGCCGTAAAAACAAGATGCTGTGACCATCTCTCTACCCGGTGGCAGAATACGGCGGTATTCTACCACACCGGGGCGGAGAAGGCAATATGTTATTTTTTGGCGACCGCCTCGCGCCGTCTGACGTCGTCGCCGATAAGGCGGTAGAGCGCGGCCGCGAGCGGGACGGCGAGCAGCATACCGGCAATTCCGGCGAGGCCGCCGCCTATGGTGACGGCGGCGAGCACCCAGATGCCGGGCAGGCCGATGGATGCGCCGACGACCCTGGGGTAGATGATGTTGCCCTCAAGCTGCTGGAGGCAGACGATAAACACGAGGAAGAGCAGCGCCTGGACGGGATTCACGGTGAAGATCATGAAAGCGCCGATGCCCGCGCCGATGTAAGCTCCGGCGACGGGTATGAGGGCGGTGAAGCCTATGAGCGCGCCGATCATGGTGGCGTAGGGGAAGTTGAACAGCGACATGCCGAGCATGCACAGACCGCCGAGTATGACGGCCTCGGTGCACTGGCCGACGATAAAGCGGTGGAAGCTGGTGTTGAAGATGCCGAGGACGTATGTGACGCGCCGCGTGACCTTTTCGCTGAGGTAGACGTTCATGGCGCGGGAGATCTGCGAGCCGATGCGCTCCTTGCCCATGAGCAGGTAGACGGCGAAGATGATGCTGAGTATGGCGGAGACGACGACGGAGAAGGTGGCGCTGATGAAGGCGACGAGTGCGTTCATGACGCCGCCGAGGCCCGTGATCAGGAGGTTCACCGCCTTGGTGACAATCTCATGCCAGTTGATGTCCTCGCCGAGCAGCAGTCCGGTGCCGCTGAGCAGGCTGTTGATGTCGAAGTTTTTGTTGAGGTAGTCCCAGAGCGGCTCGATGTACGGCGGGATCTCCTTGACGAGGAGCATGACGCAGCTGTACAGCTCCGGGACGATGAGCTGCACGACAAAGACGGCGATGGCCGCGACGCTCACAATGGCGAGGAGCATGGACACGGCGCGGACCGCCGCGCGGGCCTTGCCCGCCTTGAAGAAGAAGCGGAGGATGCGCTCGTAAAAGCCCATGGGTATGCTCACGACATAGGCCAGCACAGCGCCTATGAGCAGCGAGGCCGCGGCGGCCAGGAGCGACAGGCCGCAGTGCGAAATGCCCGGCCAGTAGTAGGTGAGCAGATAGAGCGCAAACAGCACGGCGGCGAGCCTGATGCAGTTTTTCATGTCGAATTTCAATTCAGGTTCTCCTTGCGGAAAGAGTTATTAAATTATTTTACCACAGCCGCCGCGAGTATACAAGTTAAAATGCGCTCAGGAAAGCGGGAATAAGCCGGGCTTATGGTGGGACTTAAATATAAAATGACGCGGGGCGGATAAACGGCGGAAATGAATTTGATTTTGAATAAAAATCGTGGTATAATCTGGGCGAAGTGGACAAGATACCATGTGCCCCGGCGCGGATTGCGTTGACAAACGATGTATATGTGTTTATAATACATATGATGCCGGTTTGTGGGCATTTTGGTAATCTGCGGGCGCCGCGCGCCCCCTTAAACTATTCGAGAGGCGGTTTTACAATGAAATTTCTCTTCGCGCCAGACTCCTTCAAGGGCAGCCTGAGCTCCAAGGATATCATCCAGCTCCTCACCGAGGAAGCCGAGAAGGTCTTCCCCGGCTGCGAGTGCGTCTCCGTCCCCATGGCTGACGGCGGCGAGGGCACCATGGAGGTGCTCGTCGATATCAACAACGGCAAGTTCGTCAAGGTCCCCGTCAAGGGCCCCCTCTTTGAGGACACCGAGGCTGTCTACGGCGTGCTCGACGAGAACACCGCCATCATCGAGATGGCCGCGGCCTCCGGCCTGCCCATGGTCCCGGCCGACAAGCGCGACCCCCTCAACACCACCACCTACGGCACCGGCGAGCTCATCAAGCACGCGCTCGACTCCGGCTACCGCAACATCATCATCGGCGTCGGTGGCAGCGCCACCAACGACGGCGGCATAGGCTGCATGGGCGCCCTCGGCGTCAGGTTCCTCGACAAGAACGGCAATGAGGTCTACCTCGGCGGCAAGGGCCTCGCCGATATCGCCGATATCGACGTCTCCGGCATCCACCCCGCCGTGAAGGACTCCAGGTTCACCGTCATGTGCGACGTCACCTTCCCCCTGCTCGGACCCAACGGCGCCACCTACGTCTTCGGCCCCCAGAAGGGCGCCGACCAGCCCAGACTCGAGGCCCTCGAGGCCGGCATGACCAACTACGTCAAGGTCATCGAGAAGCTCACCGGCGAGTATATAGGCGATAAGCCCAGCACCGGCGCTGCCGGCGGCCTCTCCGCCGCCCTCATGGTCTTCCTCAAGGCCAAGCTCCAGTCCGGCATCGACACCGTCCTCCAGCTCAGCGACTTCGACAAGAAGCTCGAGGGCGTCGACGTCGTCATCAGCGGCGAGGGCAGAGCCGACCACCAGTCCGCCAACGGCAAGGTGCTCTACGGCGTCGGCACCAGCGCGGCCAAGCGCGGCATCCCCGCCGTCGCCATAGTCGGCAGCATGCTGCCGGGCGCCGAGTCGCTCTACAACTGCGGCATCACTTCCATCATGACGACGATCAACGGCGTCATGTCCATCGACGACGCCATGAAGAACGCGAGCGAGCTCTTCCGCGGCGCCGCCTACCGCTCCCTCATGCTCATTAAGGCCGGCTACGGCCTCAAGAGATAAACCCCAGCAAACCACACCAAAAAAATACTTTGGAGGTAGAAGACAATGAAAATCGTAGTACTCGACGGTTACACCGAGAACCCCGGCGATCTGAGCTGGGACGGCCTGAAGGCTCTGGGCGAGGTCATCATCTATGACCGCACCTCCCTCACCGACCAGAACGAGGTCATTGAGCGCGTCGGCGACGCCGATGTCATCATCACCAACAAGACCCCCGTTTCCGCCAAGGTTTTCGACGCTTGCCCCAACGTCAAGCTCGTGACCGTCCTCGCCACCGGCTACAATGTCGTTGACTACGAGTATGCCAAGTCCAAGGGCATCCCCGTCTCCAACGTCCCGACCTATGGCACCGCCTGCGTCGGCCAGTACTCCATCGCCCTGCTGCTCGAGATCTGCCATCACATCGGCTACCACAGCGACACCGTCCATGCCGGCAAGTGGCAGAACCACATCGACTGGTGCTATTGGGATTACCCCCTCATCGAGCTGGCTGAGAAGACCATCGGTATCATCGGCTTCGGCCGCATCGGCCAGACCGAGGGCAAGATTGCCAAGGCCATGGGCATGCGCGTCCTGGCTTACGACCTCTTCCCCAACGACTTCGGCCGTGAGATCGCCGAGTACGTCGACCTCGACACCCTGCTTGCCGAGTCCGATGTCATCACTCTGCACTGCAACCTCACCCCGGAGAACACCGGCATGATCAACAAGGACACCATCGCCAAGATGAAGGACGGCGTCATCCTCATCAACAACGCCCGCGGCCAGCTCATCAACGAGCAGGACGTCGCCGACGCTCTGAACAGCGGCAAGATGTACGCCGCCGGCCTCGATGTCGTCTACACCGAGCCCATCCGTGCCGATAACCCCCTGCTGAAGGCCAAGAACTGCATCATCACCCCGCATATGTCCTGGGGCGCCAAAGAGGCCCGTCAGCGTATCATGGACACCATCGTCATGAACGTCAAGACCTTCATGGACGGCGATCCTCAGAACGTTGTCAACAAGTAATCAGCTTGGAGGCAATTTATAATGTACGAGTCTATTCATAAGTATTTCCAGATTGGTACCATCCAGTGGATGAGCTACCCCAACCGCGACCCGATGGACTCCCTCAAGGCCATCTGCCGCGATGACTTCTTCGATGCCATCGAGCTCAAGGGCTACGGCGACAAGAACGAGGAGGCCAAGAAGCTCCTCGACCAGAGCCACCTGAAGATCTGCTACGGCGCTCAGCCGCGTCTGCTCGGACCGAAGCTCAACCCCAACGACATCGACGAAGAGGGCCGCAAGAAGGCCGAGGCCACCCTTATGGAGGCCATTGACGAGGCCGAGTACCTCGGCGCGAAGGGCATTGCCTTCCTCGCCGGCAAGTGGGCTCCCGAGACCAAGGATCAGGCCTACGCCCAGCTGCTCAAGACCACCCGCAACCTCTGCGATTATGCCGCCACCAAGGGCATGAACGTCGAGCTCGAGGTCTTTGACTACGACATGGACAAGGCCGCCCTCATCGGTCCTGCTCCCTATGCCGCTCAGTTCGCCGCCGATATGCGTACCACCCACTCCAACTTCGGCCTGCTGGTCGATCTCAGCCACTTCCCCACCACCTATGAGACCAGCCAGTTCGTCATCCGCACCCTGCGTCCGTATATCACCCACTTCCACTTCGGCAACGCCGTTGTTGAGAAGGGCTGCGACGGCTACGGCGACCTGCATCCGCGCATGGGCTATCCCAACAGCGCGAACGACACCATGGAGCTCGTGGATTACCTCCGCGTGCTGAAGGAAGAGGGATTCTTCAACGAGGAGAAGCCCTACGTCCTCTCCATGGAGGTCACCCTCCGTCCCGGCGAGGACGAGGATATTGTCCTGGCCAACACCAAGCGCGTCCTCAACCGCGCCTGGGCTCTCGTGTAAGA
>CALWXY010000008.1 GCA_944385595.1 uncultured Oscillospiraceae bacterium | reverse complement strand
CCGTTTTCCTCAAGCCGCGCCTTTATCTTCTCCTCCATGCCGTGCATGAACTGCTCCAGCTCGCCGCGGCGGGACTCCAGCGCGTCGGTGATCTCCTTGTAGCCGACGGGGTCGAGGTACATGAGCGAGCGGTCCTCCAGCTCCCACTTGACGCGCTGCATACCGAGGCGGTGCGCGATGGGCGCGTAGATCTGCATGGTCTCGCGCGACTTGCTGCGCTGCTTCTCCGGCGTCTGCTACTCCATGGTGCGCATGTTGTGGAGCCGGTCGGCGATTTTGATGAGTATGACGCGGATGTCCTTGCTCATGGCCATGAGCATTTTCCGCATGTTCTCCATCTGGAGGTCTTCCTTGGAGGTGTACTGCACTCTCGTCAGCTTGGTGACGCCGTCGACTATGTCGGCGACCTCGGTGCCGAACTGCTTGGCTATGTCCTCGTACTCCAGGCCGGTGTCCTCGATGCAGTCGTGCAGGAGGGCGGCGACGATGGAGTCCCCATCGACACCCATCCCGGCGGCGATCTGCGCGGCGGCGATGGCGTGGGTGACGTAGGGCGAGCCGTCCTTGCGGAGCTGGCCGCTGTGGGCTCTGTCGGCGACGTCGAAGGCCGCGCGGATGCGGCCGATGTCGGCTGAGGGGTTGTATTTGAGCGCGGTTTTTTCAAGCTCGGAATACAGTTCCTCGACTGTCTTTGTGATTGCCATATCCTGTCCCCCTTATCTGAGCCGGCTAGAGGCGGCCGGCGGCGCCGGAGAGCGCCCGCATCATGGGCGCGGAGGCGAGATTCGCCTTTTCTCTGGTTATGAGCTGTTTTGCCGAGATCTGCCCGCCGCCGAGGCTCAGCTCGACGAGGCCGAGCTCTGAGAACACGCGCAGCGCCGCGCAGGAGCGCGCGGAGCCGATTCCGGCGGGGGCGAGCGCTATGAGCAGCTCGTCGAGCGAGCCGGAGACTGCGCCGCCTCTCGCGCGCAGGTGCCGCCAGAGGGCGGCGAAATCGTCCCTGTCCGGGATGACGAGGGCGCTCTCGCCGTATTCGGGCAGCTCGCCGCGCAGCAGGCGCGCGCAGAGCGGGCGCGGGTCGCTCCTGCGTATGTCCGTCAGCACGAGCTGGACGGACTGGCGCGAGCGGTACTCGTTAATCTGCGGGTAGAAAGCTATATCCACCGTGTCGCCGGGGTGCAGCCCCAGCTCGGAGTCGGTGTGGGAGAAAAACACGCACTCGGCGCGCTGGTCGAGGCGCGAGACGCTCATGCGCAGGTGCCGCCCCCCGCCCATGGTGCAGAGGGATTCGAGCTTCGCGCCGACTATGCACAGCCTCGGGCGCGGGTTGCCGCTGCCGCAAGGCTCGAGCAGGTCGAGCGAGCGCACGCCGTCGATGGAGAGGAGCGAGAGGTCGTCTATGCGCAAATCCAGCTCCAGCCCCGGCGGCTCGGCCGGGGGGTGGGCGGCGTAGTAGTCGGCGAGGGCCTGCTCGAACGCGGCGATGTTTTCGCGCGAGATGGTCAGCCCCGCGGCGAGGGCGTGGCCGCCGAAGCCGTCGAGCCAGTCGGAGCAGGCGGAGAGCGCCTCGAATATGTTGAAGCCCGGGCAGCTGCGGCAGGAGCCCTTGCCCCTGTCGCCGTCGAGGCAGATCATGACGGCGGGCAGCCCCCAGCTCTCGGCGAGGCGGGAGGCCACTATGCCGACGACGCCCTGGTGCCAGCTCTCGCCGACGAGGACTATGGGTCTGCCTTCGGGGTGGGAGCGGAGCATGGCCTGGGCCTCGAGCCAGATGTCGTGCTCGGTGTCCTGGCGCTCGCGGTTTAGGTCGCACAGCTCTCGGGCGAGCGCGGCGGCGCGGTTTGCGTCCTGCTCAAGCAGCAGCTCAAGCGCGGAGAACACGCGGCCCATGCGCCCGGCGGCGTTGAGGCGCGGGGCGATCGAGAAGCCGACGGAGGTGGCGGTGACCCTCGCGGGGTCGACGCCCGCCTCGCGCAGCAGGGCGAGAAGCCCCGGCCGCGGCGCGGAGATGAGCTTGCGCAGTCCCGCGCGGACTATGGCGCGGTTAATGCCGTCGAGCGGCATGACGTCGGCCACGGTGCCGACGGCGACGAGGTCGGCAAAGCGGCTGAGCATATCCTCGGGGCGCCCTGTGACCTCGCAGGCGAGCCGGAAGGCGACGCCCACGCCGGCAAGCTCATGCCCCTCGGCTCCGCGCTTGGGGTCGACGACGGCGACGGCGCGGGGCAGCTCGCTCTGGCACTCGTGGTGGTCTGTTATGATGACGTCCATGCCGAGCTGATTGGCGCGCTCGGTCTCGGCGACGGCGGGGACGCCGCAGTCGACGGTGACCATGAGGGCGACGCCCTCGCCCGCGAGCTTTTCGACGGCGGCGCAGTTGAGGCCGTAGCCCTCGGAGATGCGGTCGGGGATATACGGTGTGCAGTCGAGGCCGAGGGAGCGGAGCAGCTCGGTCATAAGGCAGGTGGAGGTGACTCCGTCGACGTCGTAGTCGCCGAAGACGGCGACCTTTTCGTGTTTTTGAACGGCCTCGCGTATGCGCGCGGCGGCGGCTGCGAGGTCGGCGATGTCTGCGCTGAGTATGCTCGAGCCGCCGCGGAGGAAGGCTCCGGCGCTCTCGGGCGTGTCGAAGCCGCGGCTGCACAGCACGGCGGAGAGCAGAGGGCTGAGTCCGGCTGCCGTGAGCGCCTCGGGGATACGCATCTCCCCGCGCGGCACGTTCCAAACGAGTTTTTGCTTCATATCAAGGTACCATTCAACAGAATTATAAGTAATAATATATTTTACCCCAAAATCCCCTGCTTGGCAACACAATAATGCTGTCCGCCGCGGTTGACAGCTCAGGGCAAAGGTGATATTTTTTATTATATGCCGGCGTGGCGAAACTGGCAGACGCAAGGGACTTAAAATCCCTCGGCCTTTGGCCATACGGGTTCGAGCCCCGTCGCCGGTACCAAAAAAAGAGGACATCCTTAGGATGTCCTCTTTTTTTGGCCTCCGGGGGAATTTAACTGCTCGGGGCAGCAAAGCCGCCCCTGCGCTTTTCGCCGCACTCGCGGCGCGCCCCAGAAGGGGCGTAGAAATATGAGGACATCCTTAGGATGTCCTCTTTTTGGTACCTATTCACTTTTCACTCTTCACTAACCCCCGTTTTTTAAGTGAATAGTGAATAGTGAAGAGTGAATAGTTGTGGTGTGCCGCTGCGCGGCACGGATTCTATTTTTTAGTGAATAGTGAATAAGTAAAAAATGCCGCGCACAAAGTGTGCGGCATTTTTTAGTCAATTCGCTCAAACACGCTTGCGGGCTGGCGGCAGCGGGGGCAGGTGAAGTCGTCGGTCATCGGGCCCTCGTGGATGTAGCCGCAGACGCTGCATACATAGGTTTTCATATAATTATCGCCTCCAATTCGTCAGATTCGACAAATTTGGCGCATTTATACGCCTGTCGGTTACAGAATATCACAGGTATTTCCAATTTTCAACAACATAATTTGCGCCGGCCGCCTTTTTTCCGGCGCGCCGCGCGGCGGCTTGCGAAATGGCGGGGGAGAGTATATAATGGAAAAAAGGAGGCGCAGCCATGCAGGAAGTATACGAATTTTTGAAAGCGGCTGAGACCTATTATCTCGCCACCGTCGAGGGCGACCAGCCCCGCGTCCGCCCATTCGGCACCGTCCACATCTTCGAGGGGCGGCTCTACATCCAGACGGGCAGGGTGAAGCCCGTGTCGAAGCAGATTGCGGCAAATCCCAAGGTCGAGATTTGCGCCATGAAGGGCGGCGAGTGGATCCGCGTGGCCGCCACCCTCGTCGAGGACGACAGGCTCGAGGCGCGCCAGTCCATGCTCGACGCCTACCCCAGCCTTCAGGGCATGTACAAGGCCGACGACGGCAACACCCAGGTGTTCTACCTCAGGGACGCCGTCGCCACCATCTCGGCCTTCACCCACCCGCCGGTGGAGATCAGGTTCTGAGAGAAGAGAAAAATGCCCGGGCCATTGGCCCGGGCGTTTTTCAGTTTTTGACGACTCCGCCGTCGAGCAGCTTTTTTATCTCCGCCTCGGATGCGCGGGGGAACAGCTCGCGCACGCGGCTGAACATGCGCTCGCGCGAGACGGCGGGCGGCTCTGAGTAGGCGGAGCGGGCGGCGTCCTCGCCCCAGACGGATTCCGGCGTCGAGTAGACGGAGACGGGCATGCCGTATTCGCCGCCGCGGCGGTTTGTCTTGCAGCGGAAGTCGCGGATGACGAGGTAGGCGCGCATCTGCAGGGCGGCGAGGACGCCGTCGAAATTCTTCTCGCCGCCGTTTTTGCCGAAGCCGGCCTCGCGCTTGAGCTCGAAGCCCGTCCACTCCGGGCGGAGGGCGAAGCAGTCCATGATTTTCTTCTCGCGGATGTTGGCGAGCTCGTCGTCCCAGCGGGCGTCGAAGTCGTAGCCGTCGCGCCGCCAGTTGGCGAAGACGGGCAGCCAGTCGAGGCTTATGAACCCGGCCTTTTTGTCGAAGAACTTGCCGTAGGCGACCTCGCCGCTGCGGGCGATAAGCTCGCGCCAGAACCAGGGGTCCTGCTCGGGGTCGCCGCTCCACCAGAACATGCCGGAGGTGAACTCCTCGGCGGAGAAGCCGTCGACGCTGTTTTTAAAGAGCGGCAAAAAGCCGAGCTCGCGCACGAGGGCGATAAGCTCCCGCCAGGTTTTGGCGCGGCGCGGGTCGTCCCAGCGCCTGCCGTGCATGATCCACTCTCCGTTTTCGTAGGCCATCTCAGCACCTCCAGACGCCTACAGTTTACCAGACCGCGCCCGCGCCGTCAATGAGACGAAAAAACTCCCCCGCCGGAGCGGGGGAGCTCTTCTGCGCTCAGGCGGCCTTGCCGCTGCGCATTTTCTTGACCTCCTTGTACACCGTGTAGCCGAGGACGACGACGGTGAGCAGCAGGAAGAAGCCGGAGATGGGCGCCGTGATGAACGGCACGAAGCTTCCGTGCGAGCGCTGGAGTCCGCTGCGGAGGTATTTCTCGATGATGGGTCCGAGGATGAAGCCCAGGATGATGGGCGCCTGCGGGATGGAGAGCTTTTTCATGATATAGCCGAGCAGGCCGAAGCCGAGCATGACGTATATCTCGAAAATGCGGTTGTTGACGCCGTAGGCTCCGACGAAGCAGAACACGGCGATGATGGGCATGAGCAGGTTATTCGGCACGTTGAGTATCTTGACGAAGCCGCGCATACCGACGTACTCCGCGATGATCATGAAGAAGTTGGAGATGAACAGCGCGGCGAAGATGCCGTAGACGAGGACGGCCTGGTTGTCGAAGAGCAGCGGGCCCGGGGCGATGCCGTGGACCATGAAGCCCGCGAGTATGATGGCGGTGGTGTTGTCGCCGGGTATACCGAGGGTCATCAGCGGGATGAGCGCGCCGCCGCAGCAGGCGTTGTTGGAGGTCTCGGAGGCGATGATGCCGTCGACTATGCCGGTGCCGAACTTCTCCGGGTACTTGGACATATCCTTGACGGCGGAGTAGGCCATGATGTTGCATATGCCTGCGCCGAGGCCGGGGAGTATGCCGACGCCGGTACCTATGAGGGTGGAGACGAGGAAGTTCTTGCCCTGACCCTTTATATCCTCACGGGTGAAGCCGAAGCCCTTGATTTTATAGTCGCGGATGGAGCTGTCCTCCTCCTTGTACTTGTCCTCGAGGGCGGACATAATCTGCGAGATGGCGAAGAGGCCGATGAGTGCGGGCAGCAGCTGGAAGCCGGTGCGCAGCTTGCTGATGTCGAAGGTGAAGCGCGCGAAGCTGGTGACCGGGGCTATGCCGACGAAGCTGGCGGAGAAGCCGAGGAAGGCGCTTATGAGGCCCTTGACGAGCGAGCCCTTGGAGAGGCTGGCAATCATGACAAGGGAGAAAATGCCTATGGAGAAGTACTCATAGGAGCCGAACTTGAGTGCGACGCGGGCAATCGACGGTGCTAGTACGGCGAGGACTATGAAGCTCACAAAGCCTCCGAGGAAGCTCGCGACTATACCGACGCCCAGCGCCTTTCCAGCCTCGCCTCGTTGAGCCATGGGGTGGCCGTCGAAACAGGTGGCGACGGAGGCGGGGGTGCCGGGAATCTGAAGCAGTATGGCGGAAATCAGTCCGCCGGAGGTGCCGCCTATGTAGAGGGCGCACAGCAGGGCAAGACCCGCAATTGGCTCCATGCCGTAGGTCATAGGCAGGAAGAGCGCGACGCCCATGGTGACGGTGAGGCCGGGTATTGCGCCGACGATAATGCCCATAACGACGCCCATAAACATGAGCGCCAGAATGGACGGGGTCATAACGGAAGTGATACCGGTGATTATTTCAGACATGTTCCGCCCTCCTTAGAAAATGCTGTCGAGCACGCCGTTGGGCAGCCTGATGCCGAAGATGTCTTTGAATACGAAGTAGACGGCGAGCACCAGAACGACAGAGATGACGGCGAACATGATGGGTTTCCAATTTTCACGCTTTGTCGCAAGCAGTATCGCGCAGAAGAGGAAGACGGCACTGCTGATGACAAAACCAACCGGCTTCATGCACAGAGCATAAATGACCATCATTATGAATATGCCATAGGCGCCGAGGTAGTTTTTCTTATATTCGGACTGTTCCGCCTTCACGGTGTGCATGGTTTTAAAGCCGCGATAGGTGAGGATGGCGCAGCATATGAAGAGGCCGGTGGCGACGAGCTTGGGCAAAAAGCCGGCGCCGAAGTCCTTGCCCTCGGTGAGGCCTATCTGGTAGCCGGTTATGAAAATATATGCGGCCAGAGCCATTCCGCACAGACCGGCGATGAAGTCTCCATATTTCTTGAGCATGAGGAGCTCCTTTCGGTGATGTCTTTAATCGTGGGAGGGGAGGCCGGAGCCTCCCCTCTGCTTACTGTGGCTTTTTAGCCGGCTATGAACTGGTCTTTGAACTGGTTGAGCTCGTCGTAGACGCTCTGGGCGTAAGCCATGCCGTCCTCGGAGTTCATGTAGGTGGCGTCGAGGAAGTAGGTGGCCTTGCAGTCGTCGACGAAGTCGGGGTTGGCGACAATCTCCTCAAGAGCCTTCTCGTAGTAGTCGATGACCTCCTGGGGCACGCCCTTCGGGAAGGCGAGGTAGAAGAACTTGCCCATGACGAGGTCGACGCCCTGCTCCTTGGCGGTGGGGATGTCGGGGAACTGCTCGTTGCGCTCCTCGGTCAGGAGGGCGATGGGGACGAACTCACCGGAGTCGATGTAGTCCTTGACGATGCCGTACTCGATGTTGATGACATCGGTCTGCTGGCCGGCGAGGGCGGTCTTCTTCTCGTTGTTGCCGCCGACCTCAACGAGGTTCAGGTCGATACCGGCAGCCTCCTCGAGGGCGAGGCCGATGAGGTGGGGGTAACCGCCGGTGGAGTTGGCGAACTCGACCTCACCCGGATGCTCCTTGGCGTAGGCGATGAGCTCGTCGAGGGTCTGGTAGTCGGGGTTATCTCTGTGGACGCACAGCAGGGTGGTGTTGGCCATGATGCAGACACCGGCGATGGTGAAGGCATCCATGAAGGTGTAGTCACACATGTCGGCAATCTCGGGGATGAGGGCCTCGGTATGGCCGAAGAAGGCGGTGTTGCCGTCGAGCTCCATGCCCTGAACCTCTTCCATGGCGTTCAGGCCGCTGCCGCCGGTGACGTTCGTGATGGCGATGTTGATGCCGGCGTACTCGGACAGGTACTGGGCGAGCATACGGGCGTTGGCGTCGGTATCTCCGCCGGCGGCGGCGCCGACGTAGATGACGAGGTCATCCTCGGGGGCCCAGGTGCTGGCCTCGGGCTCGGTGGACTCGGGAGCGGCGCTCTCGCCCTCGGGAGCGGTGCTCTCGGGCGCGGCGGACTCCTCGGTGCCACCGCAGCCGGCCATCAGGCCGACCATCATGACGACGGCGAGCAGCATAGCGAGTGTTCTTTTCATCTTTTTCCTCCAATGGTATTTGGCGCTTTGCGCCTTTATTTGGAACGCCTTGGCGTTATCCACGGTTTATTCGTCCCACTCTGGGGGTATGAGGCGGAGCAACGGCTCGAGCGAGTCGAGCACATGCTCGCGCATGGCCTTTTCGGCGCGGTCGGGGTCGCCGGACTGAATCTCGTCTATGAGGTAGCGGTGCCAGTAGCGGACGCTGTCGCCGCGCATGCTCTTGGTGCCGTCGAGGGCCTTGCAGAGAATCCAGAAGTAGTTGATGCGCTCGAGCGAGGTGGCGAGCAGGGGGTTGCCGGTGTATTTGGCGAGCTTGTGGTGGAGCTCAAGGTGCAGCGACTGCTTTTTCTCCCTGTCCTCGTAGGAGACGACGTCCAGCTGTGTGGCGATATCGAAAATCTCCTGGTGCTGGGCGGTGGTCATATCGCGGGAGAGGATGCGGGCGATTTGACACTCAAGGGCCTCGCGGTACTGGTACATCTTCCGCACTCTGTCGCTGCTGGGGACGGCCACGAAGGAGCCCCATTTGGGCTTCGACTCGACGAGGTGATCCTCCTCAAGGCGCTTGAGCGCCTCTATGACGGGGATGACGCTCACGCCGGTAACCTCGGCCATCTTGCGGCGCGACAGGCGCTTGCCCGGCTCAAATTCTCCGTCGACAATTTTCTTCAATATAATGTTATAGGCCATATCGGCGGCGGTTCTGAACTGAGTATCCATTAAAATCCTTTTCAAATACGCTTGACAGCGGCAAAATTGCGGGTATCATGGTGCAGGAGAGGAGCGGAGCTCATGCGAAAGCTGTTTGAATTCGTCCGGCGCGAGGCGGTGCTCACGGCGGCGTTTGTGTGCGCCGCGGCCAGCGCATTTTTCGTCCGGCCGGACGCCGAATACATAGGATATATAGATTTCCGCGTGCTGTGTATGCTGTTCTGCCTGATGGGCGTGGTCGCCGGGCTGCGCGAGAGCGGGGCCTTCGTGCGCCTCGCGGCGGCGCTGCTCTCCGGCGAGAAGAGCGTGAGGATGGTCTATCTCGCGCTGGTGCTGCTGCCGTTTTTCAGCTCCATGCTCGTGACGAACGACGTGGCTCTGCTCACCTTCGTGCCGTTTACTCTGATGGTGCTCGAGGCGATGGGCAGGCCGCGCGACATGGTGCGCATAGTCGTCTTGCAGACCGTGGCGGCGAACCTCGGCAGCATGGCGACGCCGGTGGGCAACCCGCAAAACCTCTTTCTGTTCTCCTACTACTCCCTCGGCGCCGCCGACTTCTTCGGCACGGTGCTGCCGTTCACGGCGCTGAGCCTTTTGGTGGTCGTCCCGGCCATGGTCAAAACCCGCGGCAGCGTGAACGTGACCATGCCGTCGGAGCTGCCGCTGCGCCCGGGGCTGATGAAGCTCTGCGCCGCGCTTTTTCTGCTGTGCCTGCTCGCGGTGTTCCGCGTGCTGGACTACAGGATTCTGACCGTCATCTGCGCCGCGGCGCTGCTTCTGGCGGACAGAAAGCTGCTCAAAATGGTCGACTGGTCGCTGCTCGCGACTTTTGTGTGCTTTTTCGTGTTCAGCGGCAACCTGGGAAGAATGCCCGCGGTGCGCGAGGCGCTCTCGT
Organism: uncultured Oscillospiraceae bacterium; assembly: GCA_944385595.1. Taxonomy (GTDB): domain Bacteria; phylum Bacillota; class Clostridia; order Oscillospirales; family Oscillospiraceae; genus Heteroscillospira. Next base: position 1,664 of record CALWXY010000008.1, on the reverse strand, counting down.
CGCTGATGGAGTGGAACTCGCTGCTGGCCTCGGCGGCGGCGAGCCAGGTGATCAGCAACGTCCCGGCGGCGGTGCTGCTTGCGCCTATGACGGCCGACTGGCGCGGCCTGCTGCTCGGCGTCGACCTCGGGGGGCTCGGCACGCCGGTGGCCTCGCTCGCGAGCCTCATATCGCTCAAGCTGTACATGGCGTCGCCGGGCGCGTCGGCGGGGCGCTTCCTCGCGTTTTTCAGCCTGGTGAATTTCGCTGGGCTTTTCATCATGCTCGCTGCGGCTTTGATGTGGATTTAACGAAAACGCGGTATCGGAGCTAATATTCGGCGGCTATAATGTCTCTCGTGTAATATAATATGAGAGAGAAAGGCCGCCGCGGACAGACGGCGGAGCGGTGAACAATATGGTAAAGAGCTATACTGCCGGAAATTTTCGCGCGGACGTCCTTGAGAACGGACGGCCCGTGCTTGTGGATTTCAGCGCGCCGGGGAGCCGTCCCTGCCGCATACTGCGCCCGGCGCTTGAGGACGTCGCCGACGAGCTGGGCGACATGCTCGACGTCGGGAGCGTGAACGTCGGAGTTGACGGGGAGATCGCGGCGTATTACAATATAGCCGCGGTGCCGACCATGCTGCTGTTCGTGGGCGGCGAGCCGCGAGGACGACTGGTCGGACTTCAGTCCTGCCAGGAGATATCCGAGACTCTGATGTGTACACTGGGGGTTGAAGAAATTGGCTATACGTCTCAACAGTGATCCCGAGGTGGTCGCGGCCGTGCGCGAGGGGCTCGCGCGCACCGGGGGCTACTGCCCCTGCCGCGTCGACCGCACGGAGGATACGAAGTGCATCTGCCGCGAGTTCCGCGAGCAGATGGCGGACCCCGACTTTGAAGGGTACTGCCATTGTATGCTGTATTTCAAGCCAAAGGGCTGAATACGAAACCCATTTTCTTTTGTAAAAGAAAACGGGTTTCGAGCTTCCCAAAAGAAAACACGCGGGGTCGCGATGCGGAACCATTTTTCTTTAGAAGAAAAAGGGTTCCGCCCCTCCAAAAAAAATCTTTTTTGCGCGTATCAGAGCCTTCCGCGTTGCCGACACGGCGCCGTTAGAATTGAAGAGCGCATAGCTCCCACTCCGCGCCACGAGGCGCTCGCTGTGGGAGGAATTCGGCAGAAAAAGCGCCGACCAAGGGGCGCCTCGTGCCTACAGAGCCGTTCACCTTATTCCTCTTTCGCGTAACTAGAAAGCACCTGCCTCTGTGGCAGGTGCTTATCTTTTCGGGAGAAGCGGGGAACCCCTTGCTAGGGTTCCCCGTACCCCTCCTGAGCTTATTAAGGATAAGGGATTCCGCGCGCTGCGGCGCGCGGCCAAAGGCGCTGCCTTTGGAATCCGCCACCTTTTGAAAAAGGTGGACGAAAACTTTTGCGAGCCCAAAATCGAAAGAACAGCAAGTGAACAACTCGGTAGCAGACGAGGCGCCCCTTAGTCGGCGCTTTTTCTGCCGAATTCCTCGATATCGAGCGCCTCGTGGCGCGGAGTGGGACTGAGCGCTCTTCAATTCTAACGGCGCCGTGTCGGCAACGCGGAAACTCGGATACGCGCCAAAAAAGTTTCTTTTTGGAAGTGCGAAACCCTTTTTCTTTTCAAAGAAAAATGGTTTCGCTATCTCGCC
>CALWXY010000007.1 GCA_944385595.1 uncultured Oscillospiraceae bacterium | reverse complement strand
GTGTTTTCTTTTGGGAAGCTCGAAACCCGTTTTCTTTTACAAAAGAAAATGGGTTTCGAATTATCGCGCCCCCATCGGGGCACTTCCAACAGGACAAATAAAAAAGGAGGAGCGTGACCGCTCCCCCTTTTGTTGAGAACAATTTACTTGATTTCGACTTTGGCGCCGACAGCCTCGAGCTTGGCCTTAATCTCCTCGGCCTCGTACTTGGAGACGCCCTCCTTCAGCTTGGTGGGCACGCCCTCGACGAGAGCCTTGGCCTCAGCCAGGCCGGCGCCGGTGATGGCGCGGACTTCCTTGATGACCTTGATCTTCTCAGCGCCGAACTCGGTCATGACGACGTCGAACTCGGTCTTCTCCTCGGCGGCGGGGGCAGCGCCGGCGGCACCGGCGGCGGGAGCGGCGACGGCGGCGGCGGAGACGCCGAACTCCTCCTCAAGGGCATGGACAAGCTCTGCAAGCTCAAGAACGCTCAGAGCCTTGACTTCTTCGATCATAGCGGTGACTTTCTCACTGGCCATTTTAATTTTCCTCCTAAATAATTATTGTGGTTGGCAGAGACTCACTCTGCGGCTTCGGCCTCGGGCGCGGCGACGGAGCCGCCCTTCTGCTCGAGGATCTGGCCGAGGCAAACGGCCAGGCTGGTGATGGGCGCGAGCATGGTGCCGAGCACCTTCGCGTACAGGGCGTCCTTAGAGGGCAGCTCCGCAATGGCGTTCATCTCGGCGTCGGTCAGGACCTTGCCGTCCATGTAACCGGCCTTGATGGAGAACACGTCGCCGAGCTTGTCGGAGTACTGCTTGCAGACGCGGAACGGGGCGATGGGGTCGCCCTTGGCGGTGGCGATAGAGGTAGTGCCGTGGAGGACGTGGTCGAGACCCTCCATTCCGAGACGATCGAGCGCGAAGCGGACCAGGGTGTTCTTGACGACACTGTACTCGACATCGTTCTTGCGCAGCTCAGCGCGCAGCTCGGTGTCCTGAGCGACGGTGATACCCTTGTAATCCACCAGCACGCCGGAGCCGGAGCTCTGAATACGCTCGGTCAGCGCGGCGACGATTGCCTCCTTCTCGCTGAGTACCTTTGCATTGGGCATGTTGTGGTTTCACCTCCGGGATTGTTTTCGCGCCCAAAAAAAGTTCCCGTGCGCGGACGCACGGGGACAGAATAGCATCGTAATAAAACTTGCCGTCCTCGGCAGGATTTACGGACTCTTTGTCCACCTGCTGTCTTAAGAGCGCTAGACTAATTTATCAAAAAAGCCTTGACTTGTCAAGGCTTTTTTGATAAATTACAGGCTTTTTTAAAACTTTTGGTCTGCGCTTCGCAGGGAAGCCCGCTTGCAGCCCGCTGCGTCGCACTCGGCTGCGCCTCGCACGCTGGCGGGCTGAGAAGTGTTTTTTGCCCGGCACATCCCCCAGGGGACCCTCTCTTGCCACTTCGTGGCAATTCACCTTGTGTCCGGGCAAAAAACTATTTCATTTTATTCGCGCGCCGGGCGCGCGAACTCTGCGAGGCTTTTGGGCCTGTTATTTCAGGAAAAAGCGCAGCATTTTCTCAGCCTTCGCCGTATACGGGCGGTAGCGCACCGGCATGTCGAGCCAGGTTTTTTTGTCGACTATGCTCTTGTAGTGCGTGAAAGCGTCGAAGCCCGCTCTTCCGTGATAGGCGCCCATGCCGCTCTCGCCCACGCCGCCGAAGCCCAGCTCGCTCGTCGCAAGGTGGATTATCGTGTCGTTTATGCAGCCGCCGCCGAACCGGCACTCGCGCATGAGCCTGCGCGCCTCGGCCTTGTCCTCGCTGAAAACGTACATCGCGAGCGGCTTGGGGCGCGTCTCGAGGCGCGCGCGCACCTCCGCGATGTCCCTGTACGTCATCACCGGCAGTATGGGGCCGAATATCTCGTCCGTCATCAGCGCGCTGTCCCAGGCGGCGCCCGTCATCACCGTCGGCTCGATTTGGAGCGTCCCGGCATCCGAACCGCCGCCGCAGCAGACCTCGCCGTCGGCGAGCAGCGAGGTCAGGCGGTCGAAGTGCTTGCGGTTTATGATGCGGCCGTAGTCCGTCCTGTCGCCGTACTGCCGCTCTATCTCATGCTTTATGCAGCGCAGCAGCTCGTCCCTCACGCTCTCGTCGCACCAGACGAAGTCCGGCGCGACGCAGGTCTGCCCGCAGTTGAGGTATTTTCCGAACACTATGCGCCGCGCGGCGAGCGGCAGCTTCGCGTTTTTCGTCACGATGCACGGGCTTTTGCCGCCCAGCTCCAGCGAGCAGGGCGTTATGCGCTCGGCGGCCGCGCGCAGCACCTCGCGCGCAACCTTCGTCGAGCCGGTGAAGAAGATGTAATCAAACGGCAGGCTCAAAAGCGTGCGGTTTTCCTCCCTGCCGCCGGTCACGACCGCGACAAGCTCAGCCGGCAGGCACTCGGAAACAAGCTCCGCTATCGCCTCCGAGCAGCGGGGCGAGTAGGCGCTCGGCTTGACTATGGCCGTGTTGCCCGCCGCTATGGCGTCCACCAGCGGGCCGAGGGTGAGCAGAACCGGGTAGTTCCACGGGCTCATTATGAGCGCGCAGCCGTATGGCGAGGGGTACGACGCGCTCGACGCCGCAAACTGCGCGAGCGGCGTGCGCGCCCGGCGCGGCTTTGCGTAGGCGCGCAGGTGCTTGAGCATGTAGCTAAGCTCCTCGAGCACCATGCCGGTCTCGCACATGTAGCTCTCGAAGCGCCCCTTGCCGAGGTCGGCGCAGAGCGCCGCGGCTATCTCCTCCTCGTGCGAGCGCAGGCAGTCGCGCAGCGCGCGCAGCGCCGCCTCGCGCGCCGAAACCGGCAGCGTCGCGCCGGTGAGGAAATATTCGCGCTGCCGCTCAAGCAGCTCCGCCGGTGTGTACTCTGCCATGCGCCCTGTCCTCCATTACCATATAATAGAATTTCTCAAGCTCCCGCGCGTCCATCAGCACCGGCACGGGGTAGAGGGGATTCGCCTCGTGCGCCGCCTTGCGCGCCAGCGCCGGGACGTCCTCGGCGCGTATCTCCGGGAGCCGCCCGGCTATGCCGTAGCGCGCCAGCTTGCCCCGGATGGCCGCGATGAATGCGCGCGCGGACTCGGCTTCCGTGCCGCGAGCGACGCCCGCCGCCTCCGCGAGCCGCGCGAGCTTGGGATGCACCGTCTCGCCGTAGCTCTCGAGTATGCCCGGCAGCAGCACCGCGTTTGCAAGTCCGTGCGGAGTGTTATACTTACCTCCGAGCGAGTGCGCCACCGCGTGGACGTAGCCGACGTAGGACTTGCTGAATGCGCTGCCCGCCAAAAACGCCGCGCGCAGCATGTTCCGGCGCGCGTCCATATCGGAGCCGCGCTCCACCGCGCGGTCAAGGTTCTCGAAAATCAGGCGCACGGCCTCCAGCGCGTCGCGCCGCGTCTCGCGAGTGGTCGAGCGGCCTATGTAGGCCTCGACGGCGTGGGTCAGCGCGTCCAGCCCCGTGGTCGCCGTGATGAAGGGCGGCAGGGTCTTCGTCAGCTCCGGGTCGAGCACCGCGGCGCGCGGGATGAGGGGAAAGTCGTTTATCGCGTATTTGTGGCGGGTCTCCGCGTCGGTGATGACGGCGGCGAGCGTCGTCTCGCTGCCGGTGCCCGCCGTCGTCGGTATGGCGATCAGCGGCGGCAGGCGGCGGCGCACGCGGAGTATGCCCTCCATTTTGCCGAGCAGCGTTCTCGGGCGCGCGACGCGCGCGCCGGTGGCCTTGGCGCAGTCCATCGACGAGCCGCCGCCGAGGCCGATGATGGCCTGGCAGCCGTTCTCACGGTAGATGCGCAGCGCCTCGGCGACGTTTTCGGCGGTCGGGTTCGCCACCGTCCCGTCGTAGACGGCGCAGAATATGCCCTCGCGCTCGAGCAGCCGCTCAAGCGGCTCGCTTATCCCGCGCGAGCGTATGCCCTTGTCGGTGACGAGCAGCACGCGCTTCGCCCCATAGCGGCGCAGCAGCGACGGCAGCGCGCCTATTCCGTCGAGGGTCAGCGGCCTGCGGTAGGGCAGAAACGGCAGCGCTATGCGCAGCGCGGTCTGAAACGCGCGGCACCATGCTCTCTCAAACACATTCATCTCTCAGTATCCTCCCCGCACATGCGCATGAGATTTTTGCCGATGACGCCCATGGCGCGGTAGAAAATCTCCCTCTCGGAGTCGGTGAGGCCGTCGCCCCCGCGCTCGACGGCGCGCTGCGCCAGCGAATCGACCCGCCCGGCCACCTCGCGCCCGGCGTCGGTGAGCGTGACGGGGGCGCGGTAGCCCTCCGGCTTTGCGATAAGCCCGCGCTCGCTCAGCTCGGCGAGCGTGCGCGAGACCGCGGCCTTGTCCTCGCCGCAGAGCACGGCCAGCTGCGCCGAGGTCAGCCCCTCCGGGTTGCGGCCCAGATTGTAGATGCACATGACGTGCCTGCCGCGCAGCCCCATCTCCGCAGTCTCCATATTCTTTATCTTCTGCACGCATCTGTAAAGCTGCGTCACCCCGCCGACAAAGCTCTCGAACCTCTCCATAGCCTACCTCTTTTTAAAAATGTTGATACGTCAACATTATATGCAAAAATGTTGAAATGTCAACATTTATCTTGCCGAACGCAGATTTAACCGGCGGCGAGTTGAGAATTTAACATGCCGACTATAGAATCACGGATGTGACCCGGCAAAAATCAAGAAATCAAGAGGAGAAATGACATGCATTCCACCATCAAGAGAATAATGGCGCTGACCCTGTCGGCCTCCGCGCTGGTTGCGGGCTTCGCCGGCTGCGCGACCGCCGAGGGCGCGGAACCCGAGAGCGAGGCTCCGGTGATTGAGAGCGTCCAGCCCGAGACCCCGGCGGCCAAGTCGCCCAAATATGTGTTCCTGTTCATTGGCGACGGCATGAGCTATCCGCAGATTCAGTCCGCCGCCGACTATCTCGGCGCCCTCGGCGACGAGGACTACTTCCTCGCCCAGCCGAGCCTCGACGACAACCAGGGCGCGGTCATCGACGGCCCGGAGTATCTGAACTTCATGAACTTCCCCGCCGCGGGCAGCGCCGTCACCTACGACTCCAACAGCTTCTGCCCCGACTCCGCCTCCACCGCGACCTCCATCTCCACCGGCTACAAGACCTACTCCGGCACCATCAACATGGACGAGACCGGCTCCGTCGCCTACGAGACCATCGCCGAGCAGCTGCACGAGCAGAAGGGCTGGGAGATAGGCGTCATCAGCTCGGTAAACCTCAACCATGCGACTCCGGCGGCGTTCTACGCACACCAGGCCAGCCGCAACAACTACTACGAGATAGGCCTTGAGCTGATTGACTCCGGCTTCGAGTACTTCGCGGGCGGCGGCCTGCTCAAGCCCACCGGCTCCGACGGCGACAAGACCGACCTCTACGAGCTGGCCGGGGACGCGGGCTATACCGTCGTGAAAACCCAGGCCGAGGCCGAGGCCGTCACCGACGGACCCGTCATCCTCATCGACGAGCACCTCGCCGACAGCGACGCCATGGCCTACGAGCTCGACCGCACGGACGACATGTGGTCGCTCGCCGACTACGTCGAGAAGGGCATCGAGGTTCTCGACAACGACACCGGCTTCTTCATGATGTGCGAGGGCGGCAAGATAGACTGGGCCTGCCACGCCAACGACGCCGCCTCTACCATCCACGACACCATCGCCCTCGCCGACGCCGTGGGCGTCGCGCTCGACTTCGCCGCCGAGCACCCGGATGAGACTCTCATCATCGTCACCGGCGACCACGAGACCGGCGGTCTCACCATCGGCTTCGCCGGCACCGACTACGACACCTATCTCACCCTGCTCGAGAGCCAGAAAATCTCCTTCGCCAAGTACGACAGCGACTACGTCGCCGCCTACAAGGAGAACAAGACCCCGTTTGAGGACGTCCTCAAGGACGTCGAGGAGCTGTTCGGCCTCAAGACCGAGGGCGAGGAGGGCGACAAGCTAGTCCTCACAGGCTACGAGCTCAGCCAGCTGCGCGCTGCCTACGAGAAGAGCATAAACGGCACCGCCGCGAGCGAGTACGAGCAGGAGGAGTACGTCCTCTACGGCACCTACGAGCCGCTGAGCGTCACCATCACCCACATCATCAACAACAAGTCCGGCGTCAGCTTCACCTCCTACAGCCACACCGGCCTGCCCGTCGCGGTGCTCGCCAACGGCGTGAACGCCGACGCGTTCAACGGCTACTACGACAACACCGAAATCTACGACAAGCTCGCGGACATGCTCGACGTGGCCTGATTAATCCGACAACTCTCTCTTTTTCATTTGTTTCACTCCACACGGAAAATGCCGCTTCGGCGGCATTTTCTCGTCTGGAGAAAAATGCTCCGCATTTTTCTCCAAATGGGCTTGCAGCCCGCTGCGTCGCACTCGGCTACGCCTCGCACGCTTGCAGGCTGAGAAGTATTTTTTCCGCGGCACATGTCCCCGGAAAAAATGATTCAATTTTTTCGCGCATTGCGATGCGCGAACTCTGCGAGGCCTTATATAGGAGGTTTTTCATTGAAGCTCAAAAAATCGTGGGCGCCGGTCATCGTCTGCCTCGTCGCGGTGCTCGCGCTGCTCGTCCTCCCCACCGGCTACGAGGACGCCCTGCTCTATCAGGAGGCCGAGCGCGCATCCGCGCTGGTGCTCGAGGCGGACAACTCATCCGTAATCGACACCGGCCTCGTCCGCTCCGGCGAGCAGCGCTGCAA
>CALWXY010000006.1 GCA_944385595.1 uncultured Oscillospiraceae bacterium | reverse complement strand
GTGCTTCGCTCCTGCTCGGCGTATTGGTTTCGTTGCTACCTGATACGTTGGTTCCGCTGGTTCCGCTGACATCGCTGGTCGTGTCCCCGCCGCAAGCGGCCAAAGACAACGTTAATGCTCCTGCCAGCAGAAAAGACACCATCTTTTTCATTGATGCCTATTCCTCCCAATCAATCAAAATGTAAACATGGCGCTTCTCCTTTCGCTATCCGACTATGTCGAGCGTTCTCAACATGGTGATGATGCTCTGCTCTCTCGTATAGCTGCCCTTGGGGTCGAACATGCCCTCGCCGACGCCGCCCATGACGCCGCTCTTCTGCATCTCGCCGACGGCGGCGCTCGCCCAATCGGAGACGCTGCCGTTGTCGGCGAAGGTCGGGTCGGAGGATTCAAACGGCTTATCCATCGCCGCGGCGAGACGGCTGAGAAGCGTCGCCGCCTGCTCGCGGGTGAGCGCGCTGTCCGGCTCGAACCTGCCCTCGCCCATGCCGTTCACGACGCCGAGGCCGGCCATTTTCTGCACATTTATGTCGTCGGTATCGGTAAAGGTCGCGCGCTCGGTTATCTCCTCGCCCATGACGCTCTCGTAAAGCTCAACTGCCAGCGCGCAGAACTCGGCGCGGGTCGTCGCCTGGGTGTAGGCGCTCTGGAGGTTCTCGGGGACTATGCCGCTCTCGACGGCTCTCTGCACATCCTCCGCCGCCCAGCCGGACGGCTCGTCGGAGGCGGGAGGCGTCTCCGGCTCAGGCTCCGGCTCCGGCTCGGAGGGCTGCGCCGCGCCGCCGACCTCGAGCAGATAAAAGCGATAGTCGCTCTTGTGCTGCGCCACGAGCTGATTGCCGTCGAACTCCCACATGAAGCTCCACTCAAACGGCACGGCGACGTTGCCGTTCACGTCGATGAGGCCCCAGCTGCCGTCGTCATTGCGCGCGGGGGCGACGCCGTTTGAGTAGCTGTATATCCTGTCGTAGATGAACGGCACTATGAGGTTGCCGTCCATGTCGGCGACGCCGGCGTGGCCGCCCGCCCTGACGGGCAGGCGTCCGCTGTCGAATCGGGCGCTGGTGTTCCATGTGCCGGTGGTGTAGTCGACGCCCGGAATCTCCGTCACGTTGCCCTTTTTGTCCATCAGCACCACGCCCTCATATTTGCCGGTGGTGTTGCTCATCATGGCGTAGCCGTCGCGGTGGGGATGGATGCAGGAGTAGCCGTAGGTCATAACAGTGCCGAACATGTCCTGAATCGGCTCCTTCGGCACCTCGAACACAATATTGCCGGATTTGTCTATGCAGTACTCCTTGTAGTCGCCGGTTCTCACGAATGCCAGCCCGTCGCCGAAGTCGTGGACGTAGAGGTACTCGCAGGGAATGACCAGCTCGCCGGAGGTGTTGACATAGCCCCAGAGGCCGTCCTTTTTGACGGCGGCAAGGCCGTCGCTGAAGTCCTCGGCGGCGTCGAACTGGCCGTCGATGACCGTGTTGCCGTATTTGTCGATGAAGCCCCACTTCTCCACGCCGGTGTAGGGGTCGAACATCAGCATTTTGCAGAGGCCGTCGCTGAATTTGTCGCCGACCTCCATGCTGCCGTCGTACTGCCAGGTGAGGTTGCCGTCGAAGTCGTAGAAATAATACTTGATGTCCTTGAGCGAGCTGATATAGGTTATGCCGCTGCTGCTCTCATTGGAGCTGCGGAACACGCCGTCGCCCAAATATGTGAGGCTGGCGGACACGTTTATGCCGAGCTTGGTGACGCTTATGGTCGTTCCATTCACGTCGTAGCTGCCCGGCGGCGCAGCCAGAGCGGCGCCCGGCAGCAGACTGAGCGCCAGCACCAGCACCAGCGCGAGCGAAAGCAATCTCTTCTTCATTTAACTGACCTCCTTTTTACTCCGCCTTATCCGGCGTGTAGATGTAGCCGTATATGTACTCGTTGAACGATTCGTCCAAATCTCCCTCTTTGAGTATGTTGCCCTGCTCGTCGTACTCGTACTCCGTCTCAGTCTCGGACGTGTTTTTGACGGAGCCGTCCTCATGATAAGTGGTCACTCTCTCAGTGGTAAGATTTCCCTCCGCATTGTAGCTGTACTCCTCTTTCCACGAGGGGAACTCGCTCTCAAGGCCGTTATAGCGGGTTTGGCTCTCGAGCAGGCCGTCGCTGTTATATGTATAGAGGTCGTAATACGGGGTAAACAGTTTGCTGTAGCCCATCGTGTCCTTACGAATCATACGGCCGGAGCTATCGTTCGTGTATGTGTAGTCGTAGACGGTGCTGGAAATCAGCTCGCCCTCGTCCTCACGCTCGGTGGAGTAGGTGTTAGACGTCAGCCTCTCGGAGACCATGTACCCGTTGGAGTCGTAGCTGTAATCGTAGATAAACTCGCTGCGGGAGTCGCTCATATAGCTTGAGCTCTCGGACAGGGCGACCTTTTTGACGAGGTTGCCGTTTGCATCATAGCTGTAGGTGGTGACCCTGTCGCTGGGGTACTCGTGATAGGTCTCCTTTGTCACCCTGCCCTCGGAGTCGTACTCATAGACGTAGAGCGGCTCGTCGGAAACATATCTGTCCGGCCGGATGTACGTCACTCTGCCGGCGGAGTCGTATTCGTAATAGAGGTTGTCGCTGTAGCGTGGGATCTCCTCCACCACGAGGCGGGAGAAATCGGCGAGGTAGTCGGCGGCGTCTTCAAAGTCGCCCGCCCGGGCGAACATCTCATAGGCGGTATCGCCGTCCCCGTTTTCCAGAGAGTTAAGCGCACGGGAATATGCGTCTCCCTTCTGCGCCTCTATGAGCATGGCGTCGCTGTCCTTGTAGCCCGACAGACCTTCGAAATAGGCTTCCGCCATGGAGTAGTCGCCAGCCTCCATCAGTTCTACAGCTCGATCATAGTTGCTGCTTTTGCCCGCGCTGCGCGATATCAGCACGCCAGCCACTATGACGACCGCGAGCAGCGGCACTATGATCATGGCGAGCTTTTTGTTGCGCTTTGCCTTGGCCGCGGCCTCCGCCGCACGGCGCTCGGCCTCGCGGCGCATGTCGTCCGCTCTGCGCGAGCACTCCCAGCGCAGCGTGTCCGCGTCGCGAAAGCCCGCTATCGCGCCGAATCTGTCGGCCAGGGCGCGCAGCTCGGTCTCGGTGGTCACCTTGTCGTAAATGGAGAGGGCGTCGTCATACGCGGCGGCGAGGCGCGCCTGCTCTATGCGCTCTTTGATGGCGGAGTTATAGTCCTCAAGCTCCTTTTTAAGCTCCGGGGAGGCAAAGCGCAGCGCCCGCTCGTAGCTGGTGTTGCCCTCGAGCGGCTTTTTCTGCTCTGCAAGCTCCCTCGTGTTGTGAGCGCCCAGCTCCGCCATCAGCTTGAGCATATAGGCCCTCGCGTTATCCGGCTCGGCGTCGAGCACATGGTCGCAGTAGGCGTTGGCCGAGGGCCAGTCGCCGTCCTCGAGCATCAGCTCCGCGCGCGTCAGCAGGGACTCAGTTGAGGCGTTGCTGTTCACCGACACCTGCACGCCGGACATCTGCTCGCGCCGCTGCAATTCCTTGAACTTCTCCTCGCTCAGCGCTTCGACGTCGCGCGAATGGCAGTTCGGGCACTGGTCGAAATCGACGATTTTGTTCTTCGTGCGCTCCATCATGTCATAGTTCAAATGCTGCTGCGCCGTCGTCCCGCCGATTGCCGACGCTATGCTGCCTATGGCCGACAGCGCCGCCATGCCGCGGTTGGAATTATTCTCCTTGATGTCCTCGTCGGTGAAGCACCAGACCTTGCCGCAGACCTTACACCTCATCCTGTACTCCACAATAGCACCTCCGATTGCCATGTACTTACTGTAAACATCGTACCCGTACATGGGGCGCGCGTCAATATGCCCGCTGCATAGGGTTTAAAAAAGCCTCCGTCGAAGCGGAGGCTTTGGTCATTTTTCTGAGGCTTTTTTGAATGCCGGCTCCATAAACAGCGACCAGAACAGCGCCGTTATGCACGGCATGAACAGCATGGGATAGAGCAGCATGTCGCTCAGAATCACTGAAGCGGCGGCAAAGGCTATGCACAAAAGCGTCGCCGGGAGTTTTGCCAGCGAGAACTGCATGGCCGTCACCAGCAGCTCGCCGAGCTTCATCTCAAAGCGCGAGAGCAGCGGGAACATCCAGCAGAAAGCGCCCAGCGGCACGAGGCACAGTATGGCTAGCGCCGCAGCCACGGCCTTCTGCGTCTCCCAGAACATGCCTATGGCGTAGCCGAAGCAGACCAGCGGCACGATGAACAGCACCGCCGCCGCTGCCGCCGTCAGAAACTCGGCTTTGAAGGTACGCAGATAGCACATGGCGGCGCCGCTCTTGCCGGTGCGGACGTGCCTGACCGCCGCGTTATAGAGAGCCGCCGTCGCCGCGCCGACGGTGAACACCGGCAGCGACGAGAACAGCCACATCAGGCTGAGCGCGAGCACGTCCGCCAGGCGGGCCATGATCCGCCAGAACAGCAGGTCGGGGTTGAAAATGCTTGCCATCATATGAGCTTTTACACCCCCGCCGCCATAGCCGCGGCGAGGCGCGCGTGTTCCTCAGCCGAGAGGTGCATGTGGTCGCCCCCGCCGTAGCTCACGAGGCCGCTCGCGTCGAAAAACGCGCAGCCCATGCGCTCCGCCAGCTCGCGGAAGAGCTGCG
>CALWXY010000005.1 GCA_944385595.1 uncultured Oscillospiraceae bacterium | reverse complement strand
CGCGCGCCGAGGCGGAGAGCTTGCCCTCCTTCTCGGTGAGAAGCGTGAGCATTTTGTCGGCCTCTTTGTATTTCGCCTCGCGCAGCACCAGCGCCTTTGTGGTGAGAAACATATCTGTCTCCTGTTTATTATACATTGCTATTATTATAACATCAGGTGGCCATAGCTTCAAGGCGAAAAATGCCCCCGCTTTCCAGCGGGGGCATTTAAAGTAGTTAATCAGTTGAATTCCGTTGGGCTTATGAATTTATGGGTGCTGCTCGCATATCCATTATTGTATTTTATGGTCAAATACAGGGTCTCATCGCCGTTTTTGAGCTGGATATAGCAAACTCCATCTTTAAACTTGTCGGTAATATCCAGCGACTGGTCGAACCAGTACAGCCATACGGAACCGTCATCCTCATAGCTGACCTGCGGCGCCGTGATTTCTTCCATAAGCTCTTCCTCACTCACCGGTATCTCTGTGCCGTCAGGACCAAAAGCCACGCCTCCGCCGCTGACCGTATGGGTATTTCCGCCGTCATCAGTATAATCCATGCTATAATGACCAGCACCGTCAAATTCTATTGTTGCGGCAGTCAAGTCTCCATGTATCCAAAGCTGAACGCTGCGCTGTATACCTCCTACATCTGCTGCATACGCAACACCGGCGCAAGCCATAAGCATTATGCACACGGCCGCAATGGCCAGTGTTTTTCTGAGTCTGAAGCGTTTTGCCATATTTTTCATTTTTGCTGCCTCCAAAATAATATTGTCGGAGGCGCGAAGCGTCGAAAAAGCCTGCTTGTACCTTTCTCTATTCGTCATCTTCCCAATCCTCCTTCAGTGTCCTTCGAAGCTCCGCACGCGCACGGCACAATCTGGTCTTCACATTAGACTGTGAGAGCTTCAGAATGCCCGCTATCTCAGCGACGGAATAGTCTTCGTAGTAAAACAAATGCATAACAGTCCTGTATTTAGCCGGGAGTCTCATGACCGCCTCGAACAACTCTGACGAACTCTCCGATTCAAAGCTCAGTGTCGCCATATATTCCTCCAGAGGCACGGCCTTGCGCCTGAAAAAGCTGCTGCTCAAGTTCTTCGCCTGGTTTATTGCCACTCTCAGCAGCCATGCACGCACATGCTCGTCGCTTTCGAATTCTTTCTTGTATGACCAGTACTGTACGAAAGTCTCCTGAACCGCGTCCTCTGCGTCCTGCGCGTTGCCGCAAGCGCTAAATGCTGCGGCATACAGGTTGTGGCGGTATTTTTCTATCAGTGTTTCAACTGGCGGTCTCATGTGTATCTCCTTACGCTGCGAAAAGCTTTTCACCAACCATACAATCTTAAGAGGCAAAAGGTTACAAAAAGGAAGGTTTTAATTTGCTTACAGATGCGACAGGAGCTCCGGGAAATTCCGGAGCTCCTGTTTATTCAAGTATAATCTCACCGACATGAACAAGCGCTTAATTGCGATAGCCTATCGTCCTCTGCCCTCGTAAAAGATGCAGCGGAAGCCCTGCGTGGCTGACCACTGCTCAAGTTCCTCCGTGAAAATCCGCCGCTCCTCCGGCGTGAGACCCAGCTCGTCCGGCCAGAAGATTATGGTCTTCTCAGGCGTGGGTGCGGATTCGCATATCGTCTCGTATCTGTTTTGCCCGTCGGTGCAAATCAGGAGGTGGTTATACATGTGGATATTCTTTTTCAGTTCAAAGCTGTATTTCATTTTAATTATCCGAATCGAAGCCGAAGTTGTGCAGCAGGGACTGGCTGTCGCGCCAGTTCTCCTTGACCTTCACCCAGGTCTGCAAAAACACCTTTGTGCCCATGAAAGCCTCGATATCCGTTCTCGCGAGCTCGCCAATCTTCTTGAGCATGGCGCCGCGCTTGCCGATGATTATGCCCTTGTGGCTGGCCTTCTCGCAATAAATCGTGACGTCGAGGTCGATTATCCCGTTGTCCCGCTCGGTGAAGCGGGTCACGTCGACGGCGGTGCCGTGCGGCACCTCCTTGTCGAGGCACAGCAGCAGCTTCTCGCGCACTATCTCGGCGCAGATCTGGCGCTCCGGCTGGTCGGTTATCATGTCCTCCGGGAAGAGCTGCGGCCCCGGCTGGGCAAATTTTGCCATCTCATCGAGCAGCTCGTCCACCCCGTCGCCGTCTTTGGCGGATATGGGTACTATCGCCCTGAAATCGTAGGCCGAGGAATAGAGCGCTATGACGGCGAGCAGCTCCTCCTTCTGGATGGTGTCTATCTTATTTATCGCGAGTATCGCCGGCGTGCCGCTCTGCTTGAGGCTGTCGAGCAGCTCCTGCTCCTGAGGGCCTATGTTCGCTATCGGCTCTATGAGCATGACGGCGGCGTCCACCCCCGCGACGGACTCCTTTGCGACCTTGACCATATAGTCGCCGAGGCGGGTTCTCGCCTTGTGGATGCCCGGCGTGTCGATGACGACGAGCTGGGTGTCTCCCCTGTTGATGACGGCGCAGATGCGGTTGCGCGTCGTCTGCGGCTTGTTCGTCACTATGGCGATCTTCTCGCCGACGAGGCGGTTCGTGAGCGTGGATTTTCCCACGTTCGGCCTGCCGCATATGGTTATCATTGCGTTTTTAGTTATCTCCTGCATGTTTTGATCCCCTCATAAAAAATATAAATTTCACCCAGAGCGGCACGGTGAGGACTATTGCCGCCGCCCATACGGGATTTTGACTTGCAAATTCAAGCGCTCTCGGCACATATCCTCCGCCGAAGAACACCACGCAGCCTATGACTGCGGACAGTATTGCCGCTGCAAGCACAGCGCCCGCCGCGGCGTCCTTTGCCTTTTCGACAAGCGGCGAGAACTCCCCGCCGCAGGCAAGGTCGCACACCGCCTCCAAAGCCGTATTTACGCACTCCAGCGCGGTCACCAGCGCTATGCAGCCGAGCACGGCGCACCACTGCCACGCCTCTATGCGGCACACGAAGCCCGCGACGGCGACGTAAAACGCTGCCGCGAGGTGTATGCGCATATTGCGCTCCGTGAGCAGCGTTTTCCGGATGCCCCGCAGCGCGTAGTAAAAGCAGCGCATTCAGATGCCCAGCCTTTCGCAGACAGCCTTCTCACGCGAGCGCATGAGGCGCTTGTCCTCGCCCTCGTCGATATGGTCGTAGCCCAGCAGGTGCAGAGTGGAGTGGATGGCGAGGTAGCACAGCTCGCGCTTTTCGCCGTGGCCGAATTCCTCGCCCTGTGCTCTCGCCCGCTCGAGCGAGATGGCCATGTCGCCCAGCAGCACTCTGCCGCTGTCCGGGTCGCGCTCGCACAGTTCTGCGCTGAACTTGCCGGGCTGCAGCTCGTTCAGCGGGAACGACAGCACGTCCGTCGCCCGGTCTATATTGCGGAACTGGGCGTTTATCTCCCTTATCCCCTCGTCGTCGGTGAGCAGGACGTCGACCTCGCAGGGCGTGTCCACCCCCTCGGCGGCGAGCGTCTCGACTATGGCGCGGCGTATATATCTGTACGCCGAATTGGAGCCGAGGCCGGCTCTGTCGCGGCTTATGGATATCTCATGTTCCATCACTGTTTCCTCTTGAAGCGGTGCGGCGGTATGGGCATTTTCGACACTTGCTGGTTGGCCTTGTCGTGCTTCTCATACGCCTCGATTATCTTCTGAACCAGCACATGGCGGACGACGTCGGCGCCGGTGAGCGTGCAGATTGCGATATCGTCTATGCCGCGCAGGACGCGCATGGCCTCCTTGAGGCCGCTGGCCTTGTCGCCGGGCAGGTCTATCTGCGTCACGTCGCCGGTGATGACGACCTTGGAGCCGAAGCCTATGCGCGTGAGGAACATCTTCATCTGCTCGCGGCTGGTGTTCTGCGCCTCATCGAGTATGATGAAGCTGTCGTCCAGCGTGCGTCCGCGCATGTAGGCCAGAGGCGCGACCTCTATGTTGCCGCGCTCCAGGTATTTGTTGTAGGTCTCCGCGCCGAGCATGTCGAACAGCGCGTCGTACAGCGGGCGGAGGTACGGATCGACCTTGCTCTGCAGGTCGCCCGGCAGGAAGCCGAGGCGCTCGCCCGCCTCGACGGCGGGGCGCGTCAGTATGATGCGGTTGACCTCCTTATTCCTGAAAGCCGCCACGGCGGCGGCCACGGCGAGGTAGGTCTTGCCCGTGCCGGCGGGGCCTATGCCGAGCGTTATCGTGTTCTCCATTATGGCCTGGACGTACTGCTTCTGGCCCAGGGTCTTGGCCTTGACGGGCTTGCCCTTGGCCGTGATGCACACGACGTCCTGCGCAAGCTCGCCTATCTTGCCCTCTCTGCCCTCGCTCACGAGCTTTATGATATAGCGCACGTTCTGTGCGTCTATCTTCTCGCCTTTGGCGGCGAGGCTCATCAGGCCCTCTATGGCCTTCTCGGCGAGCATGACCTTGTCGGCCTCGCCGCTTATTTTCAGCTGCTCGTCTCTATCCGTCACCTTGACCTCCAGCTCCGTCTCGATTATGCGGAGGTTCTGGTCGAACGAGCCGAACACATCTATGATGTTCTCCATTCTGTCGACCGACATGGTCTTCTCTATCATTCGCTGTCAGCTTCCTCTCAAGGATGTTGTCTCATGGGTTCAGGGCTATATCTTCCAGGCATGTCGCCCTCAGCGTGACATACACGCAGCCGCCGCTCTCCCGCTCGGAGTAATCCGCCGAGAGCAGCTCGCCGCCGTCGAGCTCGGCGTTCAATCGCTCCGCGAGCTGCCCGCGCAGCCGGGCGGCGACCTCGTCCGCCGTGCGCTCAACCGGTACAAGCTCATACTGCGCACTCGTCTCCCGCACAAGCGAGACGGGCAGCGTAAACACGCCGCTCAGCCCCAATTTCCATTCATCATAGATTGTATCACAAGAGTCCCTGTAAATTCCACTGGTTTGGTAAAAATTAAGCCGTTTTTCGCCCAAAACGAGGGCGTAATTCGAGGCCTCGCGCCCCGTTGGCTGTTTTTCGTACTCCACCAGCGGCGCGACGGCGGTAAATTCGTAAAAAGTCCGCGCCTTCACCTCGCCCATCGCGCCGACCTGCCTGTATTTCGTCGGCTTGCCCCAGATCTCCACGCCCGGCACCGAGCCGGAAATCAGCGTGTCGCCAGCCAGCACCGGGCTGCCCGGCGACACCAGCGCCTCGCCCCTGAACGCGTTCACGCTCACGACGACGCCGCTGCGCCGCGCGGTCACGTCGCCGCTGCCCTCGTCCGTATCCAGCTCCGGCGCCGGTATGCGCTCGCGCACTATGACCGTCGCGCGGCTGCCGTGCACGTTCACCGTCAGGAAGCTCAGCTCCGGCACCAGCTCCAGCGCCCGCGAGCGTATCATGTCGGCGTTGAAGCCGGTCCAGTTCGAGCCTATGCCGACGCCGCACTGCTCAAGCGCGTTCAGTATCTCCGAGGTGCTGACGTTCTCGTTCCCCACGACGTCTATGTCCCATATATACATGCTCGACGCGCCGAGCAGAAGCAGGACGCACATCAGCCCGCCGAGCAGGAAATACCTCCGTCTCACCCTGCCGAGCACATACGACGCGCCGCGCCGGCGGCGCACCTTCAGCTCGCACTGAGCCCGCTCGGCGCAGCGCCCGGCGGCGGCAAGCCTCCTGCGCGCCACCGTGCACCGCAGCTCCGTCGGCGATATGGGGCGGCAGTCCGTCAGCTCTATGCCGCGCGCGGCGCAGATATTCAAAAACAGCTCCGGCTGCGCTCCGGTGACGCTTATCTCCGCCCAGCCGCGCAGCAGCTCCAAGGCTTTCTCCATAGTCCCTCCTAATCCAGTTCCACGCACAGCAGCCTGCCGTGAATCCTTATCTCCGACGCGCTGATGCTCCGCAGCTCAAAGCCGCTGCCGCGCAGTCTTATCGCCCTTCGGCCGCAGCTTATCTCTATCAACTCGTCGCTGAACATGCTCACGCCACGGTGGTTCTCCACGCTCACGCTGCTGCCGCCGGTGATGGTTATCTTCGGCAAGTCGGGCAGCGTCTCGGCCGGGATATCGAAAAAAGCCGCGGCGCTCTCGAGTCCTTTGCCCATGTCTCCCACCTCCGCTTGGAAAATATATGCCGAGCCGCTGCATTTTAGGCTCGGCATTCTCATATCAATAAGCAGGACAATCCCGGGAGGCGATGCTGCTGTGTGTTCCCTTATCAAAAAGCTGCTGCCCGCGGCGCTGACTCTCGCGCTGCTCGGCGCGGCGCTCATCTGGTCGGACGCCGCCGTCGCAGGCGCGCGCGATGGGCTTGAGCTGTGTGCCTCGGTGCTGGTGCCGACGCTGCTGCCGTTTTTCGTGCTCTCAAATCTCCTGTGCCTGCTGGGGCTGCCCGCCCTTGTGGGGCGGCATTTTGAGGGTCTGTTCCGCGCGCTCTTCGGCGTCGGCGGCGAGGGCGCCGCGGCTTTCGTGCTCGGCGTAACCGGCGGCTACCCGCTCGGCGCGGCCTCCGTCTCGCAGCTCTACGCCTCCGGCTCGATTAAGGAGAGCGAGGCGCGGCAGCTGCTGATGTTCTGCAACAACACCGGCCCCGCATTCATCATGGGCATGGCAGGCACCGGTGTCTTCGGCTCTGTGGCAGCGGGGCTGCTGCTCTACGCCGTACACATACTCGCGGCGCTCATCGCGGGGCTGCTGCTCTGCCGCGGCGAGGCGGTCTCGCCCTCGAGGCGCAGCGCCGTCTCCGCCCAGGCGCTCGCCCCTGCGCTCACGACATCCATGCTGCGCGCCGTGCGCAGCTCGGCCATGATATCCGGCTTTGTCATCTTCTTCTCCATGCTCGTCGCCCTGATGCGCGAGAGCGGACTATTCACCGCCGCCTCCGGCGCTCTCCTTAACCTGCTGCCGCAGCTCGGCATAGGCCGCTGCGAGGCGCTGCTCATGGGGCTTTTGGAGCTTGGCAGCGGCGTCGCCTCGCTCGGCTCGCTTGAGCCGGAACCTCTGAGCCTCGCGCTCGCCGCCTTCATACTCGGCTGGGGCGGGCTGTGCGTCCAGCTCCAGACCGCCGCCGTGCTCTCCGAATCCGGCCTGCGCTGCACCCGCGAGGCCGTGCTCGGCAAGGCGGCGCACGCCGTGCTCTCCGCGGCGCTGGCATTTTTTGCCGGAACCGTGTTCTTTGGGGCTTGACAGAGCGTGAATATCTGGTTATAATTCCATCTGCCGCGTGCTCGCGCGGCTCACAATTCAACAGGACAGTTCGTGACCATCCTGTCCTTAAACAAAACTACGGGAAGCTGCACGGCGCAAACTGCGCCGTGCACATGTGTGATGGCGCGTTTTTTAACGCGCCATTTTTGTTGGAGGTGAATTTATGAAAGAGCTTTCCAGATATTCGGTCATAAAAGACAAAAATCCGAGGGAGATAGTCCTGCTGCGCGGCCTCGGCTGCGCCTGGCGGCGCTGCGCCTTCTGCGACTATCATCTCGACTGCTCGGCGGACGCCGCCGCCAATTTCGAGCTGAACCGCTCGGTTCTCGCGCGCGTCACCGGGGAGTTCGGCAGACTTGAGGTCATAAACTCCGGCTCATTCTGCGAGCTGGACGAGCTCACCATGTCGGAAATCGAGCGGGTCTGCCGCGAGCGGGGCATATCCGTGCTGCATTTCGAGTGCCACTGGCTGTATCGGGATGAGATTCCCGGTCTCAGACGGCGCTTTGCCGCGCTCGGCGTGGCGCTGAGAATCAAAACCGGCGTCGAGAGCTTTGACTGCGATTTCCGCGAGAATGTGCTCCGCAAGGGCATAGCCGAGCGCGACCCGGCCAAAATCGCCGAGGGCTTCGACGAGTGCTGTCTGCTCTTCGGCCTGACCGGCCAGACCGCGGAGTCGATGAAAGCAGACCTCAAGACGGGTCTCGAGCACTTTGACCGCGTCTGCGTGAACATCATGACTCCGAACAGCTCCGAGCTCAGCCCGGACAAATCCGTCATCGATGTGTTCATGCGCGAGGTCTACCCCCTCTGCCGCGAAAATGACCGCTGCGACGTCCTGCTCGCAAACACCGACTTCGGCGTCGGATAAATTCAAAGGAGATGCTCTTATGTTCAGAAATGAGCTGCTGCTCATACTCTCATTGATAGTGATATACTCTTCGGTGCTTATCTGGTATAAGCTCTTCGGGCGCAGCGGCATGTACTGCTTCACCGTCCTTGCCACCATCGCCGCCAACATCGAGGCGCTGATTCTCATAGACGCCTTCGGCATGGAGATGACGCTCGGCAACATCCTCTTCGCCGCCACCTTCCTCATAACCGACATACTCTCCGAGACCGACGGAAAGAAAAGCGCGCAGAAGGCCGTGCATGTCGGCATCGCGACGAATATACTGTTCATCATCATCAGCCAGTCCTGGCTGATGTACGTCCCCAGCGTGAACGACTGGGCCTCGCCCAGCATAGCCGCCGTTTTCTCCAACACGCCGAGGATGATGCTCTCCTCCCTGCTGGTGTATGTCATCGTCCAGAACTTCGACGTCTGGATGTACCACTTCTGGTGGGACTGGAGCACAAAGCGCTGGGGCAGCTCCCGCCGCTTCCTCTGGCTGCGCAACAACGGCTCCACCCTCCTCAGTCAGATGCTCAACACGGTGCTCTTCACCGGCTTTGCCTTCTGGGGCACCTACGACCTCCCCACGCTCATCTCCATCGCCATATCCAGCTATGTGATTTTCATAGTCACCTCCCTCGCCGATACGCCGTTCATCTACATGGCCAGGGCGATACACGAGAAAAAGCAATAACGAACACAGGCGGCGTGACTAAGTCACGCCGCCTGTGTTTTTTTGCAGGATACAGACAGATTCTCGAATCGCCGCGGATTATACCGCTATGTTCTCAAGAAAGTTTTTAATCATCTGCGCGACGTGTGCGCGCGTGGCGCTGCCGCCGGGCATCAGATGGCCGCTGCCGTCGCCGTTGAGAACCCGGTTCTCATTGGCCCAGCGCACCGCCTGAGCGGCCCAGCCGCTGATCTGATCCGCGTCGGTGAAGGCTTCCAGCCCGTGGCTGCTCGCCGGGCTATCCGCATACCGCCACAGAATCACGGCCAGCTGCTCCCTCGTGATGCTGTCCTCGGGGCCGAAGCGCCCGTCGCCGTAGCCGGTGACTATGCCGTTTGCCTCCGCCCAGGTCACGGCGTTATAGTACCACGCGCCGTCGTCGACGTCGGTAAAGTCGCCGCCGTCCGCAGAGGGGCGGCCCTCCCAGTTGTAGAGGATCTGGCAGAGCTGGGCGCGGGACAGGCTGTCCTCCGGTCCGAACAGGCCGTCGCCATATCCGCTCATCAGCCCGTTGGCGAGCACATAGTCCACAGCCTCATGGTACCACTCAGAGGTTTTTACGTCGGAGAAGTGATACGCCGGGCACTCCTCGCCGCCGGTGCAGTTCTCCCAGATTTCGGATATCTCCCGGAAGACGGCCTTGACCGTCACTTCGGAGGCGGGCATCTGGAAGCTGTATCTGCCGCTGCCCTTGTCGGTATACTCCAGCTCTTTGCCGCTGCTGTCGGTTACAGAGAGAGTGTGCAGCTCGTAGCCCTCGTCCGGGGTGACTGTGATTGTCACCGTCGTACCGCGGCTCGCTCTGGCGGGGCTGACGCTCACTTTGCCGTTTTCCGCGTCCGCCACGCCCGCGGCGTA
>CALWXY010000004.1 GCA_944385595.1 uncultured Oscillospiraceae bacterium | reverse complement strand
CAATGGTTCAGAGACACCGGCTGCCCCGTGGTCGTCGCCGCCAACAAGTGCGACAAGCTGCGCAAAAGCGAGATTGAGCCGAACCTCGCCCTCATACGCGAGACGCTGCCCCTGCCGGAGGACACCCAGTTCATACTGTTCTCCGCAGAGAAGGGCACAGGGCGCGACGAGCTGCTGCGCAGAATTGAATCCGTCCTGTGAATACGAGCGGCAGACCCGAAATTCCGCCGGGTCTGCCGCTCTTGTAATATCAGAGCGTCTGTGGTAAAATTGTGCCAATCACAGCGTAGGAGGTGCGCCTATCAAGGACTTTCAGCACATCTGGAACAATCTGGACTGGTCTTACCTCACAGACCTGCTCTTTTCCATAATCCCCGCCGTGCTCTGCTTCTCCATACACGAGCTGAGCCACGGCCTCATGGCCTACGCCCTCGGCGACGACACCGCGAGGCGCGACGGGCGCATATCCCTCAACCCTCTGCGGCACATCGACCCGCTGGGCTTTATCATGCTGCTGGTCCTCGGCTTCGGCTGGGCAAAGCCCGTTATGGTCGATATGCGGCGATTTAAAAACCCCAAGCTCGGCATGGCCGCCACGGCGTTTGCCGGCCCGTTTTCGAACTTTCTGCTCGCGGCGCTGCTGCTCGCAATCTACGGCCTTTTGCTTGGGCTGCGTATCGGCTCCGGCTTTGTGCTCGATATGATTATCACAACCGCGTACATGAGCATCAGCCTCGGCGTCTTCAACCTCATACCGTTCCCGCCGCTCGACGGCTCCAAAATCGTCGAGGCGGTGCTGCCGCAGCGCACATACTACACAATCATGCGCTATGAGCGCTACGGCATGATAGCCCTGTTCGCGCTGCTGTGGCTCGGCGTGCTCGACAGACCGCTCAGCCTTATGGTCCGCGCGGTGTTCGAGGCCATGCTCCATATAGCGCAGGCAGTTTTTATGCTGGTGATTTAGCATGGAAAATCCAACCTTTCATCTTGAGAGCGTCGTCCGCAATAAGGACGAGCTCGACGATTTCGAGGGGCCGCTCAACCTCATACTGATGCTCCTCACCAAAAATAAAATAGAAATCAGAGATATTCAAATCTCCCTCATACTCGACCAGTACCTCGAGTTCATACACGGTATGCAGGAGATGGATCTCGAGGTTGCGAGCGAATTCGTGCAGATGGCCTCGCACCTCACCTACATCAAAACCCGTATGCTCCTCTCCGGCGACGAGGAGGTCAGCGAGCTTGAGCAGCTGATGGACAGCCTCGAGCAGCTCAAATGCAAGGACGCATACCTGAGCGTCAAGTCCGTCGTGCCGGATATGGCCAAGGCCACCGAGCGCGGGCTGATGATGTTCTCCACTCCCGGCGAGCCTCAGCCGAAATACGGCGAGTATTCGATACACCACGAGCCGGTGGAGCTGCTCAAGGCCCTCGCCTCCGTGCTCACGCGCAGCGCCAGAGGCGCAATCGAGGAGCCGCTCGCGCCGTTTGTGCCGCAGCGCATCGTCTATGGCGTCCGCGAAAAAAGCCGCGAGATCATCGACTACCTCCGCGAGCACGAAAAGACCACCATGGGCGAGCTGTACGCCGTGTGCCGCAGCCGCTCCGAGCTGGTCGCGGCATTCATATCGGTGCTGGAGCTGTGCAGCTGCGGCAGCATCACCCTCACCGCCGTCGACGGTGACTACTCCGTCGTCTTCACAGGACTTATAGGCGAGGGACTATTTGAGAATATCCCCGAATAGGACAGGTCATATTATGGATAAGCAGGATATAAAAAGCGCCATAGAGGCCATACTTTTTGCAAGCGGCGACCCCATGCCTGCCGAGCGTATCGCGCTCGTGCTTGGCGTTGAGATTGCGGAGGTCTTCGACTGCGCGCAGGAGCTGGCGGACGAGTACAGCTACAACCGCCGGGGAATACGCCTCGTGCGCATACGCGACTCGCTGCAGCTCTGCTCCGCGCCGGAGCACGCGCTCAGCATCACGCGCGCCATGGAGCAGCGCCGCCCGCCGCGCCTCACGCAGACCGCGCTGGAGGTGCTCGCCATCGCCGCGTATTTCCAGCCGGTGACCAGGGCGTATATCGAGCGCGTCCGCGGAGTGGACAGCTCATACACCGTCGGCCTGCTCACAGAGCGCGGCCTGCTCGAGCCATGCGGCAAGCTGGAGGCGCCGGGCCGCCCCACGCTCTACCGCACCACCGAGCTTTTCCTCCGCACCATGGGCATCAAAGACCTCGACGAGCTGCCGCCTCTGCCCGACATGGGCGCGGACGACGGCGTACAGAAGCTGCAGGAGGCCATATCCGCTCTGAGCGGGGCCGAGCCGCAGATGAGTATGGATGAGGTAAAGAAACAGTCTTAAACGGAGGTGCCAGCATGTTGATATTGGCCGTCGCCGCGCTGATCCTCCTCGGCATATTGCTGCTGCCTCTGGGCGTCTCCGGCTCCGCGGGCACCGAGGGCATGAGCCTCGCCGCGAACATCGGGCCTGTTAAGCTCAGGCTGCTGCCTCGAGAGAAAAGCAGGCCGAAAAAGCCGAAGAAAAAAGACAGCTCCAAAAAGCCGAAAGCCAAAAAGAAAATCACCGCCGAACAGATTTTCGCGTACATCCCTGTCGGCGCAAGGGCCTTCGGCAGATTCCGGCGCAAGCTGCGCGTCGACGAGCTGCGGCTCTGGTACCAGGCCTCGTCGGACGACCCGGCCGACGCCGCTCTCTGCTACGGCAGAGCCTGCGCCGCCGTCGGCGCGGCGCTCGGCGCGCTGTCCGCCGCGTTCGACATCCGCGAGCGCGATGTCCGCGTCTCCGTCGACTTCAGCGGCAACGGTCAGCGAGTGCTTGCCGGGGGAAAAATGAGCATCCGCGTCTGGCAGCTGCTGTATGTCGGAGCCGCATCCGCAATCGACTTCCTGAGGGCGACCAAGCGCCTCGATAATAAGCATAAAATCAAAAGCGAAAGGAATGAAGGCAATGGAACATCCGATAGGCGATATGATGGAGAAGACCATGTCGAAAATAAAGGAGATGGTGGACGTCAACACCATCGTGGGGACGCCTATAACAACGCCTGACGGCATCACGCTCATCCCGGTTTCAAAGGTGAGCTTCGGCTTTGCCTCCGGCGGAACCGACTTCCCCGTGAAGGAGAAGAGCGGCTTCGGCGGCGGCAACGGCGCGGGCATAAAGATCGAGCCGGTCGGCTTCCTCACCATCAAGGACGGCTCGGTGCGCATGATAAACATCACCCCGCCCGCCGACACAACGGTAGACAGAGTGGTAGAGCTGATACCCGACGTCATCGACAAGGTCGAGGCCTTCATCGAGAAGCGCAAGGCCGAAAAATAGTCCCCGGCGGATAATATGAACCGAATATGACGATAATAAGCACTGCTCATATCAAAACAGGAGTGGTGCTTATTTATGAAAAAGGGAGCTGTGTACGCGCTTTGCCTTGCGGCTCTGTTCCAGCTGGCCCTGCCGTGCGCGGCAGTCTCCGCCGACAGCGCCGCGAGCGCGATACTGATTCACGCCGACAGCGGCACGGTGCTCTATGAGAAAAACGCCGACGAGCGCTCGCTCATAGCGAGCACGACGAAGATAACGACCGCCCTCGTCGTCCTTGAGAACTGCGATACCGATGAGACGGTGCTGATAAAGCCCGAGTACACCGGCATAGAGGGCTCGTCCATGTACCTCGAGGCCGGCCAGGAGCGGACGGTAAAGGAGCTGCTCTTGGGGCTGATGCTCGCCTCCGGCAACGACGCCGCCGTGGCCTTGGCCTGCTATACGGCGGGCAGCGTGGAGGCTTTCGCTGAGCTGATGAACGAAAAGGCGGCGGAGCTGGGGCTCCAAAACAGCTCGTTCAAAAACCCGCACGGCCTCGACGCCGAGGGGCACTACAGCAGCGCGCGCGACCTCGCGCTCATAACCGCGGCGGCGCTGCAAAACGACGAATTCGCCGAGATCTTCGCCACGCGCTCCGCCACCATAGACGGTCTGACCTTCGTGAACCACAACAAGCTGCTCTGGAACTACAGCGGCTGCATAGGCGGCAAGACGGGCTATACCATGGCCGCCGGGCGCACGCTGGTGTCGGTCGCCGAGCGCGGGGGACTGCGGCTAATATGCGTCACCCTCTCAGACCCCGACGACTGGAACACCCACTCAAGGCTTTTTTTCTGGTTCTTCGAGAACTACTCGGTGCAGAAGGTCGGCCTCCCGACGCGCGAGCTGGCTCTGCCGCTGATATCCGGCAGAACGGCGACGGTCAAGGTCGGCTGTACGGACAGCGGCGAGCTGCTGATGAAAAAAGGCGGGAGCATAGAATACGACATAGAGCTGCCGCAGTTCCTCTATGCGCCGGTTGAGCGCGGCGAGGACGTCGGCTCCCTGAACCTCTTTGTCGACGGAGAGCTGTGCCTCGAGCTGCCGATCACGGCGCTGGAGACCGCCGAGCGCGACGAGCACATCAAACTCAGCGCATGGGAGCGCTTCAAGCTCTCGTGGTACAGAACGAACAGGCTGGGGCTGTATTACCCCGGCTTTTAGGAGCGAGCTTATGCAGGAGCGACTACAAAAGATAATATCGCGGGCGGGCGCGGCCTCACGCCGCGCCGCCGAGAAGCTGATAGAGCAGGGGAGGGTGACGGTCAACGGCCTCCCCGCCGCCCTCGGCCAGAGCGCCGACCCGGAGCGGGACGTCGTCGCCATAGACGGCAGGCCCCTCTCCATCAGCGCCGAGCGTACATATAT
>CALWXY010000003.1 GCA_944385595.1 uncultured Oscillospiraceae bacterium | reverse complement strand
GGAGAAGCACAGGTTTCTCAGCGCCGTGAGCTGCCGCGGCTGCCTGAGGCTGAACGACACGCTCTCCGCGCTCTGCTCGCGGGTGTACGCCCTCAACAACGGCTTCGGCCTCGCGCACGACTATCTCTCCACTCTCGCCGAGGCCGCGGCCTCGCGCGGGCTGGACAGGATAGTCTGCCACGACCCGCTGCACCCGGAGCGGCTCGACGCTCTGATTCTGCCGGAGCTGGCGCTCGGCTTCGCGGCGCAGAGCGACGATTTCGGCCCCGTCCCATCGCCGCTGCGGAATGTGCGGCTCGACGCCGTGCCGGAGCGCTCGCGCGTGCAGCAGCTGCGCCGCAAGACGCGCGCCGCCGCGAAGCTTCACTCCGCCGTCATGCGCGAGGCGCTCTCCGCCCTCGCCGAGGCCAAGGCTCTGCACGACAAAATCGAGGCCGTATACAACCCGCACGTCGATTTCGACGGGCTGTACGCCCTCTGCGGCGAACACATAGCGGCCATGCTCGCGATATAGCGAAAAAAGCTCCCGCCGAGGCGGGAGCTTTTGCTTTGCAATCAGAGAATCTCGTCGCAGATGAAGTTGTAGATGTCTATGGCCTTCGGCGGGCAGCCCTTGACGTATTTGTCGAAGCCGCAGGTGCACTGGCCGACGCCGACCTCGCCGCCGCAGCCCTTGTAGCCCTGGCCTATGCAGATGGGCTTGTTGAGGCGGCGGAGGTAGCCGTTGTCGTCGAGGCGCTTGAGCGCGTGGATGAGGCTTCCGTAGCAGGCGGAGCAGGCGTCCTTCGGCTGGGCGTATTTCGCGAGCTGCTGGACTCTTCTGCCGCTGCGGAGGCTGATGAGGTTCTCCTCCGGCTGCTTGAGCTCGATGATATTGGCCTTGGAGGTGTCGCAGCAGCCGACGCCGAGCTTCGCGGCCATCGGGATATAGGGCACCTCGTCGATGGAGTAGCCCATGAGGTCGCAGACGTAGGCGTCGCACAGGACGGGGTCGAGGCAGCCCATCATGCGGTTCATCGGGACGGGGTTGCCGCCCTCCTCGTAGTCGAGGTCGCCGCAGATGCCGTCGACGAGGATGAAGTCGTTCTTGGCGACGGTGTTGAGGTGGGCGATGGGCTTGTCGAGGCCGAGCGAGTGGAAGCGGCGCTTCTCGGTGTTGGGGATGACGCCCTTGTTGTTCTTGAGCGCGCAGGTCACGGAGGTCTGGCAGTGGCCTTTGAGGACGGGCATGTTTATCATGAAGTCCATGCTCATGGCCTCGTCGCAGATGTTTATCTTCATGCCCTTGCAGTCGTACTCCTGATAGGTGTCGTGCTGCTCGTCGACGATATGGACTTTGTACTGATACGCGAGGTCGTTGAAGCCGCAGCTGCGGAAGGCGGCGGCGGTGCGGTCGCCGACCCAGCTGCCCTCGAGGATGGTGATATTCTTAAAGCCGCGCTCCTGGAGGTACTCGATGGTTCCGGCGAGAATCTCGGGATGGGTGGTGGCGCCGGTGCTGGCGGGCTTGGCCACGACGAGGTTGGGCTTGAGGCCTATGCGCTTTTTCGTGTCGCCTATGAGCTCCTCTATTTTGGCGGCAGCGAGGATTTCCTTGGCCATCTCCTTGGGCGAGCTGCCGTAGGTGATGAGAATGTCGTTTTTCTTCAAAAGACTCCCTCCTGATTAACTAATATTCCGTAAACAAATATACCACCTCGCGGCGGCATGTGTCAACCGCGGCGGCGCTTGCAAATCCGGCGTGTGTGGATTATAATGTCACCATATATTTTTGAAAGGTGTGTCTGCATGAAAATCACCGCACTTGTTGAAAATACCACCTGCTCCGATGAGCTTGCAAAGGAGCACGGCCTCTCGCTCTATATCGAAGCCTGCGGAAAGCGCGTCCTGTTCGACACCGGCCTCGGCGACAACTTTGCCGCCAACGCCGAAAAGCTCGGCGTCGACCTTGAGAATATCGACTTTGCCGTCCTCTCCCACGGCCACTACGACCACGGCGGCGGACTGGCGAGATTCATCGCCATAAACGGCACATCACCCATCTACGCCCGCGAGCTGGCGTTTGAGCCGCACTACTCCCAGAGGCCGGACGAGCTGTTCTACAACGGCATAGACGCCTCCCTCGCCTCCAGCGGAAGATTCGTGTTCACCAATCGCGAGCAGGACCTCGGCGGCGGATTTTCGCTGTTCTCCGAGGTGCCGGCCTACGAGCCGGTGTTCTCGTCCAGCCGCACTCAGCTCGAGATGGTTGACGGCAAAACCGTGCAGGACCGCTTCCTCCACGAGCAGAACCTCGTCATCCATGAGGACGGCAAATACGCCCTCATTGCCGGCTGCGCTCACAGCGGAATCTACAACATCATCACCCGCTTCCGCGAGATCTACGGCTGCGACCCCGGCCTTGTCGTCGGCGGCTTCCACCTGATGATACCCAACCTCGGCAAAAGCCTGCCGGACGAGGAGATTGACGCCCTCGCCGGCAAGCTCGGAGCCATGAAAAACACCAAATTCTACACCTGCCACTGCACCGGCAAGCAGGCTTTCGAGCGGCTGAGCATGAGCCTCGGCGCCCAGGTGAGCTATCTCTCCGGCGGAGACAGCTTCGAATTTTGACATTTCATATATTTATGACGGCGTAAGCCTCCCCGCACGCTCTGCATTATATACAAAATTGTGCGGGATTGATATATTTATTGTTGAAATTCAACGACAGTGTGATAAAATCAATTTAACGATTTAACGAAAGAGGGAGTATTATGGATAAGATTACGATTCAGAGGACTTCTGCTCCCAAGGCAAAGCCCGATATCAACGGCATCCCCTTCGGCACCTTCTTCACCGACCATATGTTCCT
>CALWXY010000002.1 GCA_944385595.1 uncultured Oscillospiraceae bacterium | reverse complement strand
GAAGCGGCGATGACGAGGATGGCGCCATCCATCTGAGCAGCGCCGGTGATCATGTTCTTGATATAGTCGGCATGGCCCGGGCAGTCGACGTGAGCGTAGTGACGCTTGTCGGTCTCGTACTCGACGTGAGCGGTGTTGATGGTGATACCACGCTCGCGCTCCTCAGGAGCCTTGTCGATGGAGCTGTAATCGGTGTAGTCAGCCTGACCCTTCATAGCCAGGTACTTGGTGATAGCGGCGGTAAGGGTGGTCTTGCCGTGGTCGACGTGGCCGATGGTGCCGATGTTGACATGGGGCTTGGTGCGGTTAAACATTTGCTTAGCCATGGTAAACTTCCTCCTTAGTAATTCGGATTATTGAGTGAATTCATTTTACAGTATTTGTGGCGCTATTGCAACACAAAATTACTTCTTTGCCCTTGCGCCGATGATGCTGTCCTGCAGGGACTTCGGCAGCTCGACGTAGTGGCTGGGCTCCATGCTGTAGTTCGCGCGGCCCTGGGTCTTGCTGCGCAGGTCAGTGGCGTAACCGAACATGGAGCTGAGGGGCACGTTGGCCTCGATGCTGACGGCGCCGTTGCGCATCTCGTTGCCGAGTATCTGGCCGCGGCGGGCGTTGATATCGCCCATGACGTCGCCCATATACTCGTCCGGAGCGGTGACGACGACCTTCATGATGGGCTCGAGCAGCACGGGATCCGCCTTCACGCAAGCCTCCTTGAAGGCCATGGAGCCGCATATCTTAAAGGCCATCTCAGAGGAGTCGACCTCGTGGAAGGAGCCGTCGAACAGGGTGACCTTGACGTCGACGACCTGATAGCCGGCGAGTATGCCGCTCTGCATGGCGCCCTGGATACCGGCGTCGACAGCGGGGATATACTCCTTGGGAATGGCGCCGCCGGTGATGTTGTTGATGAACTCGTAGCCCTTGCCGCTCTCGTTCGGCTCGATGGTGAGCTTGACGTGGGCGAACTGGCCCTTACCGCCGGACTGGCGGGCGTAGCGGGTGTCGACGGTGGCGGACTTGCGGATGGTCTCCTTGTAGGAGACCTGCGGCTTGCCGACATTCGCCTCGACCTTGTACTCGCGGAGCAGACGGTCGACGATGATTTCCAGATGGAGCTCGCCCATACCGGCGATGATGGTCTGGCCGGTCTCCTCGTCGGTGTAGGTCTTGAAGGTGGGGTCCTCCTCGGCGAGCTTTGCAAGCGCGATGCCCATCTTCTCCTGACCGGCCTTGGTCTTGGGCTCAATGGCGACGCGGATAACAGGCTCGGGGAACTCCATGGACTCCAGCACGATGGGGGCCTTCTCGTCGCAGAGGGTGTCGCCGGTGGTGCTGTTCTTGAGGCCGACAACGGCGGCGATGTCGCCGGAGTAGACCTGCTCGATGTCCTCGCGGTGGTTGGCGTGCATCTGCAGAATACGGCCGATGCGCTCGCGCTGGCCCTTGGTGCTGTTCAGCACGGAGGAGCCGGTGGTGAGGGTACCGGAGTAGACGCGGATGAAGCTCAGGCGGCCGACGTAGGGGTCTGTCATAATCTTGAACGCCAGAGCGGAGAAGGGGGCGTCATCGTCGGCGGGACGGCTGTCCTCCTCATCGGTCTTGGGGTTGGTGCCCTTGATGGGCGGGATGTCGACAGGAGACGGCATGAAGTCGACTATGGCGTCAAGCAGCTTCTGGACGCCCTTGTTGCGGTAAGAGGTACCGCAGACGACGGGGACGAGCTTGTTCTCGATGGTGCCGCGGCGGAGAGCCTTGCGAATCATGTCGGTGGGAATCTCCTCGTCCTCGAGGGCGAGCATCATGATCTCGTCGTCGAGGTCGGACACGGCGTCAATCAGCTTGGTGCGGTACTCCTGAGCGAGCTCCATCATGTCGGCGGGGATGTCCTCGACGCGCATGTCGTTGCCCATCTCGTCGTAGTAGACGTCAGCCTTCATCTCGACCAGGTCGATGATGCCGCGGAAGTCGGCCTCAGCGCCTATGGGCAGCTGGATGGGGACGGCGTTGCACTTCAGGCGGTCGTACACCATGCGCATGACGTTGTAGAAGTCGGCGCCCATGATATCCATCTTGTTGACGTATATCATGCGGGGGACATGGTAGTGGTCGGCCTGGCGCCACACGGTCTCCGACTGGGGCTCGACGCCGCCCTTGGCGCACATGACGGTGACAGAGCCGTCCAGCACGCGGAGGGAGCGCTCGACCTCGACGGTGAAGTCGACGTGACCCGGGGTATCGATGATGTTAATACGGGTCTGGGGGAACTGGTTCGCGGTACCCTTCCAGAAGCAGGTGGTAGCCGCGGAGGTGATGGTGATGCCGCGCTCCTGCTCCTGGGCCATCCAGTCCATGGTAGCGGTGCCGTCGTGCGTCTCACCTATTTTGTAGTTGACACCGGTGTAATACAGGATACGCTCGGTCGTCGTCGTTTTACCGGCGTCGATATGAGCCATGATTCCTATATTTCTGGTGTTTTCGAGTGAAATCTTTCTAGGCATTCAATAACTCCTTCCCACTGATTTTCGCAGTCATCCTACGGACTACCAGCGGTAGTGAGCGAAGGCCTTGTTGGACTCGGCCATCTTGTGCGTATCCTCGCGCTTTTTGACGGCGGAGCCGGTGTTGTTGGAGGCGTCCGTGATCTCGCCGCCCAGGCGCTCCTTCATGGTCTTCTCGCCGCGCTTGCGGGCGTAGCCGGTCAGCCAGCGCAGGCCGAGGGTCTGGCGTCTGGTGGCGCGGACCTCGATGGGGACCTGGTAGGTGGCGCCGCCGACACGGCGGGCCTTGACCTCGAGGGCGGGCATGATGTTGTTGAGAGCCTCGGTGAAAGCCTCGAGCGGCTCCTTACCGGACTTCTCCTTGATGATGTCGAAAGCGTCGTAAACGACCTTCTGGGCGACACCCTTTTTACCGTCCAGCATAACGCTGTTGATCAGCTTCGTGACCATGACAGAGTTATATACAGGATCGGGGAGTATTTCTCTTTTGGGAACGTTACCTCTTCTGGGCACTATACTTCCCTCCTTCATATTAAAATGATTTCATCGGTACTCGTGGTATTGAATGTCTTGCGGCGATGAATCGCTCGCGCCGCCGGGCTTCCGGCAACATTTTCTCCGGGCTTCCGACGCTTCGTGCTGTGCGCGAAATGACACTCATACCCCGTTGCGCCCTGAGGTAATATACATATTATATATTATCAACAGGGCTGTGCTGTTGGATTAGTGCTCATTTCTTGGGCTTCTTGGCGCCGTACTTACTGCGGCCCTGCTTACGGTTGGCAACGCCCTGAGCGTCGAGAGCACCGCGGATGATGTGGTAACGCACACCAGGCAGGTCCTTGACACGTCCGCCGCGAACCATAACGACAGAGTGCTCCTGCAGGTTATGGCCGATACCGGGGATGTAGGCCGTCACTTCGTAACCATTGGTCAGGCGGACACGGGCGATCTTACGCAGAGCGGAGTTCGGCTTCTTAGGAGTGGAAGTACGAACGGCGGTGCAGACGCCGCGCTTCTGGGGGGAGCTCAGGTCGGTCTCGCGGTTGGTGAGGGTGTTGAGGCCCTTCTGCATGGCCGGAGAGTTGGACTTGAAGGTCTGCTGCTGTCTGCCTTTTCTCACAAGCTGGTTAAAAGTAGGCAAGTTTTTTCCTCCTTTCCTGAAATATGACTATTCGTGTAAAAAGGGGAATTTCCGCTCAAAAAGGGCACAAATATCCCCTCTGCCACACGATTAGTAATCATAGCATAATTTCTGAAATTCGTCAAGTAATTTTGGTTGAATCATAGAATATTTTTCTTCTTATCAGGAAAACATCGGCAGATGCGCCAGCAGCAGCCATGCGAGCCCGTAGTAGCTCACGACGGCGACGAGGTCGTTCACCGTTGTTATCAGCGGGCCGGAGGCGACGGCGGGATCCTTGTCCATCTTCGCGAAAAACAGCGGTATGGCCGCCCCGACAATGCCCGACGCCGCCATGGCCACAACCAGCGCCAACGCCACACATCCGGAGACGGCAAAGCCATACACCAGCCCGTGGCCTATGATTGCCACATATATCCCCACCGCCGCAAAGGCGCCGGCGCCGAGAATCAGGCCATTTACCAGGCCTATCCTCATCTCGCGCAGTATCAGGTGCAGCGCCTCATGTCCGTCGGTCTCACCGGAGACCAGGGCGCGAACCGTGACAGCCATCGACTGCGTGCCGACGTTTCCGGCCATGTCCAGCACCAGAGACTGGAAGCTGACCAGTATCGCTATCTGCGCCACCAGCCCCTCGAACACGCCCACGACTCCCGATACTCCGAGTCCCAGCACCAGCAGCAGCGCCAGCCACGGCAGGCGCTTATGGACGCTCTCGGCTACGGTCTCCTTCTCGCTCTCTCCGCCGCCTGATATGCCCGCCAGCTTGTTGTAGACCTCGCGGCTCTCGTCCTCCATGTACTCGAGCAGCTCCTCCGCCGTCACCGCGCCGACTATGCGCCCGGCGGCGTCCAGCACGGGGATGGAGTCCTCCTCGTAGTCGCGTATCCAGTCCATGCAGCTGTCGACCTCGTCGCGGTCGCGCACGGCCGGGTACGAGCTCATTATTATCTCGCTCAGCGGCGTATATTCGCGCGCGAGTATCAGCTCCTTGAGCTCTATCGCGCCGCAGTAGCGCCCGTCGTCGCCGACGGCGTAGATTGTGCCGATGTTGTCGTTCTCGGCGCTCTGCTCTATCAGCTCGCGCATTGCCTGCTTGACGGAGTCGCTGCTTTTCACGGCTATATAGTTCGTGGTCATCAGGCTGCCGATCTCGTTCTCGCCGTAGGAGGCGAGCATACGCATCTCGCCGCGGGTCTCGCCGCTCAGGCGGCTGATTATCTCGCGCCCGCGCTCCTCGCCGAGGCCGGCGAGGGCGTCGAGCGCCTCGTCGCCGTCCATGCAGTCGACTATACCGGCGGCCTTATCCGCCGGCAGCTCGCCGAGCATCTCCGACGGCTCGTCGAAATAGGCGAAAATCTCCGCCGCCCTGTCGCTGCCGAGTATGCCGTAGATTTCCGCGCGGCGCTCGGGGCTCAGATCCTCAAGCGCGCGGGCGACGTCGCAGTCGTGGTAGTCCTCCAGGCGCTCGGCCAGCTCCGCCCCGCTCAGGGCGGAGGAGAGCAGCTTCTCTATCTCGGTCACATATTTCTCGTTTACAAGTTCTTTTTTGAACATTTCGCATCCTCCTTTCAGTTGGAGGGATGCGCCTGCGAGGCAGACGGACGCTCAGAGCCGCCATGCCTGTTTTTTCTGCGCATCCCGTGCGGTCTTCGTCTGCCGGTACTCTCGCCGTCCACCGTCTCACTTCCTTTCAAATAAAAAATCCACGCCAGCCGGACGGCCTGACATGGATGCAGCCTCGTCCGAGCTTTAGCTCCGCAGCGCTTGTAATTGCGTTATTCTGCGCCTTGACTCGACGCAGACTGTTGACCAGAGCAGAGCTGTCTCCACCTCTGCCCGGCAGCAACCCGTATCACTGCGGTAGCCTCACCTACCGATTTTACGAATCAATTTTAAACCCACTTTCGCGCCTTGTCAACACGCCCTGAGCAGCTTTAACCAATTCTTAAAAAACAGCGGTTCCCGTGCGGGAACCGCTGTTTGATGCGGTGGGTTTTAGAGGGCGTTGTTCCTGCCCACGAGAGCGGAGAGATCGACATAGCTCTCCGGCTCGGCGGGGGCGTCGTCCACCGTTTTCGCGTCGAAGTTGCGATAGGTGGCGAGGCCGCTGCCGGCGGGGATGAGCTTGCCTATGATGACGTTCTCCTTCAGGCCGACGAGGTGGTCGACCTTGCCCTTGATGGCCGCCTCGGTGAGCACCCTCGTCGTCTCCTGGAAGGAGGCGGCGGAGAGGAAGCTCTCGGTGGCCAGAGAGGCCTTGGTGATGCCCATGAGCAGCTGGGTGTAGGTCGGCAGGACGAGCTCCGTCTCGCCCGCTTCGATGCGGGCCTTGATGCGGCGGTACTCCTGCTTGAACTCGTTGATGTCCACGACGGCGCCGGAGAGCAGCTCGCTGCTGCCGGCCTCCTCGACGCGCACCTTGCGCATCATCTGGCGGACTATGACCTCGATATGCTTATCGTTGATATCGACGCCCTGCTGGCGGTACACCTTCTGGACCTCCTGGATGAGGTAGTTGCGGCAGGCGCTCAGGCCGCAGATACGCAGCACATCGTGCGGGCTCATGGCGCCCGGAGTGAGCCTGTCGCCCTGCTTGATCATCTGACCGTCGGTGACGAGCAGGCTGGCGTAGGGCAGCTGGTAGACGCGCGTCTCGCCCTCGGCCTCGTTGGTGATGGTGACGGCGCAGATGGCGTTCTTCTTCGTCTCCTCGATGGAGACGCGACCGCTGATCTCCGCGAGCTGGGCCATTTTCTTCGGCTTTCTGGCCTCGAACAGCTCCTCGACTCGGGGAAGACCCTGGGTGATATCGTCACCGGCGACGCCGCCGGTGTGGAAGGTACGCATGGTGAGCTGGGTGCCCGGCTCGCCTATGGACTGCGCCGCGATGACGCCGACGGCCTCGCCGGCGTTGACCGGGTGGCCGACAGCCAGGTTTATGCCATAGCACTTGGCGCAGACGCCGCTGTGCGCGTCGCAGGTGAGGACGGAGCGAATCTTGACCTCGGTGATGCCGTGGGCCTCGAGGGTGGCGGCGTCCTCATTGAGGAGCATGTGGTCGCGGTCGAAGATAAGATCGCCGGTGGCCGGGTCGCAGATATCGTCGGCCGGGTAGCGGCCGTGGATGCTGTCGCCGAAGGACTGGATGACCTGACCCTTGTCGTAGACGGCGGAGACGACGATGCCGTCGTGGGTGCCGCAGTCGTCCTCGCGGATGATGACGTCCTGGGAGACGTCGACCAGACGGCGGGTGAGGTAGCCGGAGTCGGCGGTACGGAGGGCCGTATCGGTCAGGCCCTTACGGGCGCCTCGGGACGAGACGAAGTACTCGAGGACGCTCAGACCCTCACGGAAGTTGGCCTTAATCGGAATCTCTATCGTCTTACCGGCGGCGTTGGCCATCAGGCCGCGCATACCGGCCAGCTGACGAATCTGATTCATGCTGCCTCGGGCACCGGAGTTCGCCATCATGTAGATGGGGTTGAACTCGTCCAGGCAGTTCTGCAGGGCGTTGGTGACGTCCTTGGTGGTCTTCTCCCACTCGGCGACGACGAGGCGGTAGCGCTCGTCATCGGTGATGAAGCCGCGGCGGAACTGGCGCTCGATGTCGAGGACCTTCTTCTCGGTGGCCTCGATGAGCTGCTTCTTCTCGCCCGGGACGGTCATATCCGCGATGGATATGGTGATGGCGCCCTGAGTGGAGTATTTGTAGCCGAGGGCCTTAATATTGTCGAGCACCTCGGCGGAGATGGTGAAGCCGTACTTGGTGATGCATCTGTCGATGATGTCGCCCAGCTGCTTCTTGCCGACGCGGAAGCCGATCTCATAGTCGAACATATGCTCGGGGTCGGTGCGGTCGACGTAGCCCAGGTCTTGCGGGATCGGCTCGTTGAAGATGATGCGGCCGACGGTGGTGTTGATGATCTTCTGGCGAACTTCGCCGTTGATGGTCTTGGTGACGCGGACGCGGATGGGGCTGTGTATGCCGACGACGCCCTCGTTATAGGCCATCAGCGCCTCGTTGGGCGAGCTGAACGCCTTGCCGGTGCCCTGCTCGTTGCGCTCGAAGGTGAGGTAATACGAGCCGAGGATCATATCCTGGGTAGGCACGGTGACGGGGTGGCCGTCCTGCGGGCGGAGGAGGTTGTTCGCCGAGAGCATGAGTATGCGGGCCTCGGCCTGGGCCTCGGCGCTCAGCGGGACGTGCACGGCCATCTGGTCGCCGTCGAAGTCGGCGTTGAACGCGGTGCAGACCAGCGGGTGCAGCTTGATGGCGCGGCCCTCGACCAGCACGGGCTCGAAGGCCTGGATGCCGAGGCGGTGGAGCGTCGGCGCGCGGTTGAGCATGACGGGGTGATCCTTGATGACGACGTCGAGCGCGTCCCACACCTCGGTGCGGCCCTTGTCGACCATCTTCTTCGCGGATTTGATGTTGTTAGCGACGCCGTCCTCGACCAGCTTCTTCATGACGAAGGGGCGGAACAGCTCTATGGCCATCTCCTTCGGCAGACCGCACTGGAAGATCTTGAGGTCCGGGCCGACGACTATGACGCTTCGGCCGGAGTAGTCGACACGCTTGCCGAGCAGGTTCTGGCGGAAGCGGCCCTGCTTGCCCTTTAGCATGTCGCTCAGGGATTTCAGAGCGCGGGAGTTGGCGCCGGTGACGGCGCGGCCGCGGCGGCCGTTATCTATGAGGGCGTCGACGGCCTCCTGCAGCATACGCTTCTCGTTGCGGACTATGATGTCCGGCGCGGAGAGCTGCTGGAGCCTCTTGAGGCGGTTGTTGCGGTTGATGACGCGGCGGTAGAGGTCGTTCAGGTCGCTGGTGGCGAAGCGGCCGCCGTCGAGCTGGACCATCGGGCGCAGCTCGGGCGGGAGCACGGGCAGCACGTCGATTATCATCCAGGTGGGGTCGTTCTCGCTCTGGCGGAAGGCCTCGCAGACCTCGAGGCGCTTTATCAGCTTGGCCTTCTTCTGGCCGGAGGCGTCCTTCAGCTCGGCGCGCAGCTGCTCGCAGAGTCTGGGGATGCCGTTGAGGGAGTCGAGCTCCTTCTGGTCGTCCTCGGTGAACTCCTTGGGCTCCTTGGCCTTTTTGTCCATGAGGGCGAGCTTGCGCCGCGCGTCCTCGTCGTTCAGGCCGACGGTGGCGAGCAGCTTCTTGATGGCCTCGGCGCCCATGCCGGCCTCGAAGTCGTCCTCGTATTTCTCGCGCAGGTCGCGGTACTCCTTCTCGGAGAGGATCTGGCATTTGGCGAGGGGGGCGAAGCCGGGGTCGGTGACTATATAGGAGCCGAAGTACAGCACCTTCTCGAGTATTCTCGGGGTGAGGTCGAGCAGCAGACCCATGCGGGACGGGATGCCCTTGAAGTACCAGATATGGCTGACGGGGGCGGCGAGCTCTATATGGCCCATGCGCTCGCGGCGCACCTTGGCTCTCGTGACCTCGACGCCGCAGCGGTCGCATATCTTGCCCTTGTAGCGTATCTTCTTATATTTTCCGCAGTGGCACTCCCAGTCCTTGGTCGGTCCGAAGATGCGCTCGCAGAACAGGCCGTCGCGCTCGGGCTTGAGGGTGCGGTAGTTTATGGTCTCGGGCTTTTTGACCTCGCCGTAGGACCAGGATCTGATCATGTCGGGAGAGGCAATGCCGATTTTTATAGCGTCAAAGGGTGTATAGCTCATATATCATTCCTCCTCATCGCCAATATAACCATCTTCTTCATCGGCGTCGTCGGCATAGGAGTCGTCGCCATCGTAGTCGCCGAGGAGCAGCTCGTCCTCATTGACCTGCTCTATCGAGAAGCCGCTGGCCTCTATCTCGCCGTCGTCGGACTCGTATCTGCTGTCGTCCTTGAAGCTGGGGATGAAATCGTCGTCCTCGTCGTCCTGGAGCTCGATCTCGTTGCCCATCTCGTCGAGGACGCGGATGTCGAGGCACAGCGACTGCAGCTCTTTGACGAGAACCTTGAAGGACTCCGGCACGCCCGGCTGCGGGATATTGTGACCCTTGACGATGCTCTCGTAGGTGCGGACACGGCCGGTGACATCGTCGGACTTGACGGTGAGTATCTCCTGCAGGGTGTAGGCGGCGCCGTAGGCCTCGAGGGCCCAGACCTCCATCTCGCCGAAGCGCTGGCCGCCGAACTGCGCCTTGCCGCCGAGCGGCTGCTGGGTGACGAGGCTGTAGGGGCCGGTGGAGCGGGCGTGGATCTTATCGTCGACGAGGTGGTGCAGCTTGAGGAAGTAGACGTAGCCGACGGTGACGGGGTTGTCGAAGGGCTGGCCGGTGCGGCCGTCGTACAGGACGCTCTTGCCGTCGGTGCGCAGGCCGGCCTGCTCGAGGCAGGCGCGGATGTCGTCCTCGGTGGCGCCGTTGAATATGGGCGTTGCGAGCTTCCAGCCGAGCGCCTGGGCGGCGTAGCCGAGGTGGACCTCAAGCACCTGTCCTATATTCATTCGGGACGGGACGCCCAGG
>CALWXY010000001.1 GCA_944385595.1 uncultured Oscillospiraceae bacterium | reverse complement strand
GCTCGCGGATATCGGCGACGAGCAGAGCATAGAGCAGTCGCTCTCCACCTTCTCGTCGCACATGACCAATATCGTCAAGGTGCTCGACGAGTGCGGCGAGGGCAGTCTGCTGCTGTTCGACGAGCTGGGCGCCGGCACCGACCCGACGGAGGGCGCGGCGCTCGCCATATCCATCATCGAGCACGCGAGGGCCAGCGGCGCCATGATAGCCGCGACGACGCACTACGCCGAGCTGAAGGTCTACGCCACATCCACGGCGGGCGTGCAGAACGCCTCGTGCGAGTTCGACGTAGAGACGCTCAGGCCGACCTACCGCCTGCTCATCGGCATACCGGGCAAGTCGAACGCCTTTGCCATATCCCGCCGCCTCGGCCTGTCGGACGCCGTTATAGAATCCGCCAAAAAGCTCATAAACGCCGACTCCATGCAGTTCGAGGACACGCTTGAGCAGCTTGAGCGCATGCGCCAGCAGCTCGAACACGACAGGGACGAAGAACGGCGCAAGCTGCGCGAGGCGGACGAGCTGCTCAAAAAGGCCGAGCGCACAAAGCGCGAGGTCGAGGTCAGGCTCGAGATGTCCAACGAGCGCGCGCGGCGCGAGGCCGAGGCCATACTGAACGACGCGCGCAGAACGGTGGAGCAGGCCTTCGACGAGATAGACGATATGCGCCGCCGCGCCGAGCAGAGCGCAGCCGACCATCAGGCCCAGAACGCCGAGCGCTCGGAGCTGCGCCGCAGGCTGAACGACGCCGAGGAGAAATACGCCGAGAAGATCGCCCCGCAGGAGCCGGTGAAAAACAGCCGCCCAGTCCGCAAGGGCGACACGGTGGAGATAGTCTCCATGGGCGTGAAGGCCGAGGTTATAGAGGTCGCCGCCGACGGCGGGCTGACCCTCCAGGCGGGCATAATGCGCGTCAGCGCCAGGCAGGACGAGGTGCGCATAGTCGAGAGCAGCGGCAAAAAGGAGACGCAGAAGACGGTGGCGACACACCAGGCCTCGCTGCGCGCCGTGCCTGTTTCTTCGGAGATAGATATAAGGGGAATGATGACCGACGAGGCCATCCCCGTCATGGAGAGATATATAGACAGCGCGGTTCTGGCGAAGCTGAACACGGTGACCATAATCCACGGCAAGGGCACAGGAGCGCTGCGCGCGGCGGTGCACCAGGCGCTCAAAAAGAACCGCCAGGTCAAAAGCTTCAGACTGGGCAGATTCGGCGAGGGCGAAATCGGAGTCACTGTTGTGGAACTGAAATAAAAGTGCTTTTTAGCTCACTTCAATACTGTGCATTGCTCCAAAACTAAGAAAACTCATTGACTACTGCCAAAGTAATTTGCTAAAATAATACCAATTCCATTATAGTTTTTTAAAAAGTGTAAAGGAGTAATCGGATATGATTGTCAAAGAGGTCGTAATAAATAATCAGGTGGGCCTGTACGCTAGACCGGCTACATTCTTCATTCAGAAAGCTAATGAGTTCAACTGCAGCATTTGGGTCGAGAAGGACGAGCGCCGTGTGAATGCTAAGAGCCTGCTGGGAGTTCTCTCTCTTGGCATCGTGAAGGGCACTCGGATCAAGATTATCGCCGATGGTTCCGATGAGGTCGAGGCTATCGAGACGCTCTCCAACCTCA
This sequence comes from uncultured Oscillospiraceae bacterium, assembly GCA_944385595.1. Classification (GTDB taxonomy): domain Bacteria; phylum Bacillota; class Clostridia; order Oscillospirales; family Oscillospiraceae; genus Heteroscillospira. The sequence goes on along the minus strand of CALWXY010000001.1, from coordinate 11,028 downwards.
TTATGACCGACTTCTCCGACTGACACTTTTTCCGCCCGCTTTCAGGGCTTATATGCCGCAAATTGGAACGTGCCCATGCGCGCCATTGCGACTATCAAAAAATCTGCCCTCCGGCTGTAGCAACAGTATGCGGCGGGGGAGCTCGAGGGGGCAATGCCCGCCTCGAATTGGATAGACCGCCGTCAAAAAGCCCTGATTTCTCAGGGCTTTTTGAGCAAAACGGCATTTTCGCCATCGAAAATGCCCGGCGGCAAAGCGCGGTCAAAAAAGTTCTGCCGGAGCTTTTTTGACAAGCTGAAGGGCGTGTCTGTGCACGCCCTTATTTTCTTTCGGGGTGAACTGCGAAAACAAAAAAGAATATGGGCGTGTTCCAGATGCTGCTGTGCGCCACAATGTGGAGCACCGGCGGCCTGTTTATGAAATTCGTGCCGTGGAACGCCATGGTGCTCTCCGGCTTTCGCAGCCTCGTCGCCGGGCTGACCATCGCGATTTTCATGGCCGCACGCGGCACGCGCTTCGCCATGAACGGGCGAATCTTCGCCTCCGGCTGCGCGCTCTGCTGCACATATACGTTTTTCGTAATGGCAAACAAGCTCACAACCGCCGCAAACGCCATAGTGCTGCAGTTCACGGCCCCTGTGTTCATTGTCATACTCTCTGCCATATTCCTGCGCGTGACCTTCACGCGGCGCGACGTCGCCGCCGTGGCGCTGACCATCGGCGGAATCTCGCTGTTCTTCCTCGACCAGCTCACGCCCGGCGGCCTAGCGGGCAATATCATAGGCATAGCCGCCGGAATATCCATGGCCGTCATGTACATCATAAACGGTGAGGTCGAGAGCGGCCAGCGCCTGAGCGCCATACTCACGGCGCAGGTGCTGTGCTTCATCATAGGACTGCCGTTTATATTTGTGGGTGAGCCGCCTGAGCTGACTGCTCCCGCTATAGGCAGCATCGTGTTTCTGGGTGCTATCCAGCTCGGAATGCCGTATATCCTGTACTCCAAGGCCGCCGAGAGCTGTCCGCCGCTGCTGTGCTGCCTGCTCGGCGCGGCGGAGCCGCTGCTCAACCCGCTCTGGGTCTTCCTGTTCGACGGTGAACGTCCAGGAGTCATGGCGCTAGTAGGCGGCGCCATAGTCATAGTCACCATCACGGTGTGGACTGCCTTCGGCGGCAGCATTGAGGAGGAGAGCGCACAGTGCTGATTGACGAGCTGAGAGAAAAGGCAAACCGCCTACCTCTGCTGCCGGGCGTGTACATCATGCTCGACGAGAAGGGCGAGGTCATATACGTCGGCAAGGCCAAGGCGCTTAAAAACCGCGTCGTGAGCTACTTCCGCGGCGAGCATCTGCCGAAGGTCGCGGCCATGGTCGCGCATGTGCGGGATTTTAACGTCATAGTCGCCGCGAGCGAGTTCGAGGCGCTGGTGCTCGAGAACTCGCTGATAAAGCGCCACCAGCCGCACTACAATATCCTCCTGCGCGACGACAAGGGTTACCCGTTCGTGCGGCTCGACAGGCGCGCGGAGTACCCCAAATTCACGATATGCAACCGCACGGCGGACGACGGGGCGGAGTATTTCGGCCCCTTCGGAGGCCGCAGCCAGACCAAGGACATCATCGACACCGTCTGCAAATCGCTGAAGCTGCCGACCTGCTCGCGCGTCTTTCCGCGCGACATAGGGCGCGAGCGCCCCTGCCTGAATCACCACATGGGCGCCTGCCGCGGCTACTGCCTGCGCGACGCCTCGGCGGAGGAGTACAGGGCCTCGATAAACGACGCGGCGCTCATACTCGAGGGCAGGAGCGACGAGCTTGAGCAGCAGCTGCGCGACGACATGATGAAGGCGGCGGACGAGCTCCGCTTCGAGCTGGCCGCCGAGCTGCGCGACAGGCTGAGAGCCATATCCGCCCTCGGCAACCGCCAGCGCGTCATCGCCGCCACCCGCGCCGATACGGATGCAATAGGCTGGCATCGGGGGGCGAAATGCTGCGCCGCCGTGCTCCACTACCGCGGCGGCGACCTCGTCGGCAAGGACTATGAGCTGATGGACGAGCCGCTTGAGGACGACGGCGAGCTGATGTCGTCTTTCGTGCGGCAGTACTACAGCAGGCGCGGGCATTTTCCGAAAAACATACTCCTGCCGTGCGAGCCGGAGGACAGAGCGGAGCTTGAGCAGCTGCTCAGCGAGGCGGGCGGCAAGCGCGTCTACGTCGAGTGCCCCAAGCGCGGCGACAGGGCGCGCTTTGTCGAGACGGCCTGCGTCAACGCGCGCGAGGAGTGTATCCGCGCGACGACGGCCTCGCAGCGCCGGATAAAGACGCTGGAGTGGCTGCAAAAGACGCTGGGGCTGCCGTCGGAGCCGCGGCGCATAGAGGCCTTCGACGTCTCAAACCTCGGCAACACCGGCATAGTCGCGGCCATGACCGTGTTTGTCGACGGCAAGCCGCTAAAGCGCGACTACCGCAAGTTCCGCATCCGCGACACCGAGGGGCAGGACGACTACCACAGCATGCGCGAGGCGGTGTTCCGCCGCTTCCGCCGCTGGAAGGAGGGCGACGGCGGCTTTGCCGAGCTGCCCGACCTGCTGCTGATAGACGGCGGCGCCACCCACGCCTCCGCCGCTGAGAGCGCGCTCGCTGAGATTGGGATATCCCTGCCGGTCTACGGCATGGTGAAGGATGACAGACACCGCACGAGGGCGCTGCAGCAGTCCTCCGGCGTCGAAATAGGCATAACCGGCAACCCGGCCGTGTTTGCGCTGATAGGCAACATTCAGGAGGAGACGCACCGCTTCGCCATAGAGTACCAGCGCTCGCTGCGGCGCGGTACGCTCGGCTCGTCGTTGGACGAGATTAAGGGCGTCGGCGAGAAGCGGCGCGCGGATTTGCTGAAGTATTTCAAGACGGTGACGGCCATACGCGAGGCCAGCGTCGGGCAGCTCGCGCTGGTCGTGCCGAAAAACACGGCCCAGGCCGTGTACGACCACTTCCATTCATCGGATGAAAGCGAGGACGAGAAATGAGAGTTATAACCGGAACGGCCCGCGGCAGAAAGCTCGGCGAGCCGCAGGGCATGGATATCCGCCCCACCACCGACATGGTCAAGGAGGCGATTTTCAATATAGTGCAGTTCGACGTCGAGGGCAGGAGAGTGCTCGACCTCTTCGCCGGCACCGGCCAGCTCGGCATAGAGGCGCTGAGCCGCGGCGCTGCCTCGGCGGTGTTCATAGACAGCAGCCGCGCGGCGGCGGAGCTATGCCGCTCGAATCTCGACAAATGCGGCCTGAGAGGCACGGTCAAGCAGACCGATTCGCTCGGCTATCTCGCCTCCTGCGGGCAGTTCGACCTCATATTCGTCGACCCGCCGTATAAAAGCGGGCTGTACGAAGAGGTGCTGAGACGAATAATAGAGTTTGACATCCTGTCCGAAGGTGGTATAATTGTCTGCGAAAGCGATAGAGATACCGAATTGCCGGAGACGGAACAGTTTTCGCGCCGCGAATATCGCTACGGTAAAGTCAAGCTCACCGTCTACAGACACAAGCTGAGCTGAAGCGCCCGGCCTGGAGCGCGAAAATATTGCGCCGCACCGGCGCAGGAGGTAACTTCTGTATGGCAACTGCGATATACCCCGGCAGCTTCGACCCCATCACCCTGGGTCACCTGAATATCATCAAAAGAGCCGCGCGGATCTTCGACGAGGTCGTCGTCTGCGTCATGATAAACAGCGGCAAGCACACACCGCTGTTCAATATCGACGAGCGGGTCGAGCTGATTAGGAGAACTGTCGCCCGATTCCCGAACGTCAAGGTCGACTCATCGGCCGACCTGCTCGCGAATTACGCCCGCCGCTATGAAAAGCCCGTCATCGTCAAGGGCCTGCGGGCCATTTCGGACTTCGAGTATGAGTTCCAGATGGCGCTGATCAACAAAAAGCTCAATCACGATTTGGAGACCTTGTTCCTCGCAGCCAGCGAGAAATATACATACCTCAGCTCCACCATAGTCAAGGAGCTGGGCAAATACGGCGCCGACCTCAGCGAGTTCGTACCCAAGGAAATTCTCGCTGATGTGCAGGAGAGAACAAAAGAACGGAGGTAATCAAGTGGAAAACGATGTCCTTGAGATGCTTGAAACCCTTTACGCCATGGTCAGCGAGGCCTGGGGCGTCCCCCTCGGAAACGACAAATGCATAATCGAGCGCGAGAAAGTGCTCGGCACACTCGACGATATCAAGGCCAAGCTGCCGGTTGAGCTGGCCGAGGCCAAGCGCCTCGTCTCCGCCAAGGAGGAGTTTATCAGCAACGCCAAGCGCGAGGCCGAGTCCATCCGCAAGCTCGCGGAGGAGCGCGCCCGCCACATGGTCGAGGAGCAGGAGGTCATGCGCGAGGCCAGAAACAAGAGCCAGCAGGTGCTGCAGGAGGCAGAGCTCAGCTCCCGCGAGATGCTCGAAAACGCCGAGACCCGCTCGGCGGAGCTGCGCCGCGTCGCGTGGGAATATGTCGACAACTCCCTGCGTGAGACGGAGGAGGCCGTCACCGCGGCCCTCAAATCCGTGAGCAGCGTCCGCTCCAAATTCTCCGGCATAGCCGCGCCGGAGATGCCCGCCCCCGCCCAGCATGAGCAGCCCGCCCCCACCATCAGCCCCGAGGAGCTGCCCGACGAGCTGCGCTACGCCGAGGACGAGGAAAAATAAGATATAATATTGCCTCGCGCCCGCGCTCCAAAACGGAGCGCGGGCGCCTTGCGTTCATGGCCCGGGTCGAAAAAGCACCGAAAAAAGGGGACTTCTGCTCTTGATTTTTTGAGCGCCCGCCTTTATAATTGAAGCATAGTGGGGCAAAGTGGTGCGCTATACCATCAATTTCCCACGATTTGTGGAGGTGAGCGGCATGACAGGCGAATATCAGCACACTCTCGATTCCAAAGGGAGGCTGTTCGTTCCGGCGAGACTGCGTGAGCGGCTGGGGCCGGAATTTTTCGTCACCATCTCCATGGACAAATGCCTGTCGCTCTATTCCGGCGAGAGCTGGGCAGAGTTCTCCGCGAGGGTGAACGCCATGAGCTACGTCGAGCAGCGGCGAATGCGCCCGCTGTTCGTCTACGCCAGCCGCCTCGAGCTAGACGCGCAGGGGAGAATCCTCCTGCCGCAGAACCTCAGGAATTTCGCCGGCCTCACCAAAAACGTCACCATCATAGGCTGCAATAATCACGCCGAGCTGTGGGACAGCGCCGAGTGGCAGCGCGTCGCGAGCGAGGAGATCACGCCGGAGAATATTGCCGCCGTCATGAAGGAGCTGATGATTTGAGCGAGTTCAAGCACTATTCCGTCATGCTCGGCGAGTGCATAGACAGCCTGCAGATTAAGCCGGACGGCGTCTATATCGACGGCACGCTCGGCATGGGCGGCCACTCGCTCGAGATAGCAAAACGCCTCACAGCGGGCGGGAGACTCATCTCCATAGACCGCGACATGCGCGCCATAGAGCGCGCCGGAGAGCGCCTTGCCGATTATTCCGACAGAGTCACGCTGGTTCACGGCAACTTCCGCGAGCTCGCCTCCATAATGGACGCTCAGGGCGTCGACAAGGCGGACGGTATGCTGTTTGACCTCGGCGTGTCCTCGCCGCAGCTCGATGAGACCGAGCGCGGCTTTTCATATATGGCCGACGCGCCGCTCGACATGCGCATGGACGAGAGCGAGCCGGTCACGGCGCGCGACATAGTCAACAGCTGGCCGGAGGAGCGCATAAAGCGCATACTCTACGACTTCGGCGAGGAGCGCTACGCGCCGCGCATAGCCGCCGCCATAGTCCGCGAGCGCTCAAAGCAGCCGATAGAGACGACGCTTCAGCTGGTGGATATAATCAAAGGCGCCATGCCCGCGCAGGCTCTGCGCGAAAAGCAGCACCCGGCAAAGCGCAGCTTTCAGGCCATACGCATAGCGGTGAACGCCGAGCTTGAGTCCGTGTCGGACATGCTCTCCGCCGCAATGGAGCGCCTCACGCCGGGCGGGAGGCTCGCGGTCATCAGCTTCCACTCGCTTGAGGACAGGCTGGTGAAAAACGCCATAGCCTCACACGAGAAGGGCTGCACCTGCCCCAGAGATTTCCCGGTGTGCACCTGCGGCTTTGTGCAGACCATGAGGAGCGTCACAAGAAAGCCAATACTCCCCTCTGAGCGCGAGCTGGAGGAGAACCCCCGCTCACGCAGCGCCAAGCTGCGCGTGGCGGAGAGGATATGATGCCCGCCCGCCGTCAGGCAGAGAGAAAGGGCAGAAGAAACAGGGAAGGGAAGCTGCACGCAGCCGCAATCTGCTGCGGAGCGCTGCTCACGGCGGCGCTGCTCACAGCGGGCATAGCCGTCAGAGCGGAGATAACCGCCGTCAACGACGAGACAGCCGCGCTGGAGCAGGAGCTTGAGCAGCTCAGCACCGAGCGCCGCCTCGCAACAGCGCGCGATGCGGCGGAGCTAAGCCCGTACAGCCTGGCCGAGCAGGCCGGGGAGCAGGGCATGGAGCCGCCGGGCAGCGCCATAGCGCGGTTTGTGGAGCCGCCGGACGAGGATTTGACAGTCATATACCCGGCGTATTATGAGCGCCAGACGGATGAGCCGTAGCCGCCCGGAATAATTCGGGCGAACAGGGCAGTATTATGTACAAACGCCCATCCATCCGGAGGTCTCATCATGTCCGATAAATCGAATAACCGCGCCCCGCAGCCGAACAGGATGCTGCTGCGGCGAATACTCTTCATGCTGATAGTCTGCGGCGTCGCGGCCTTTGCCGTGGTGGCCGCGCGCCTGTTCAAGCTGCAGATAATCGACCATGAGCTGTATGAGAGCAGAGCCATTGACCAGCAGCTTCGCAGCACCACCATAACCGCCCACCGCGGCACCATATATGACAGAAACGGCAATATCCTCGCCATGAGCGCCACGGCGGACACCGTGTACATAAGCCCCGTGGAGATAGCCATATACGATGAGGACGTCCAGCTCATAGCCGAGGGGCTGTCGGAGATACTGGGCGTCAGCGCCGAGAGCGTGATTGAAAAGGCGGGCGACCGCAGCTCGTGGTATAAGACCATTGCGTCCAAAATCGACATAGACACAGCCGAGGCCGTCCGCAGCTTCAAAAACGAGTACGGCCTGAACGGCATAAAAATAGAGACAGACACCAAGCGCTACTATCCAGGCTCATCGCTGTGCGCGCACGTCATAGGTTTCGTGGGTACCGAGAACACCGGCCTGAGCGGGATAGAGGCCTATTACAATTCAGGACTCACCGGGCAAAACGGAAGCGTGGTGAGGGCGAAAAACTCTGCCGGAACAGACATGCTGTTCACCAATTTTGAGGACTACCGCGACGCTGTGAGCGGCAGCGACCACATACTCACTATAGACTCCGGCCTGCAATACTACCTCGAAAAGCATCTCAAGCAGGCGACAGAGGACTATGACATACAAAACGGCGCCGCCGGCATAGTCATGGATGTGAATACCGGCGAGATACTGGCCATGGCCAGCCTCGGCGACTTCGACCTCAACGACTATCAGGCCGTCTCCGACGAGACAATGCTCGAGATTCTGGCCGAGCCGGACATAGAGCGCCGCGCTGAGCTGCTCTCCGCCGCGCAGCAGCTCCAATGGCGAAACAAGGCGCTGAGCGACACCTACGAGCCAGGCTCGGTGTTCAAGATAATCACCCTCGCAATGGCGCTGGAGGAGGGCGTCGTCTCCAGAAGCGACACCTTCTACTGCGGCGGCAGCATAGGCGTCACCGGGCGAAACACGCCGGTGAAATGCTGGAAATCCGGCGGCCACGGCTCGCAGACCCTCATACAGGCGCTGCAGCACTCCTGCAACGTCGCCTTCGTGAACATAGGGCTGCGCGTCGGCCCCGAGGCCTTTTACAAATACGCCCGCGAGTTCGGATTTTTCGACAAGACCGGCATAGACCTCTACGGCGAGAGCGGGAGCATCTGGTGGGACGACAGCATCTTCATCGACAGCGGCAATCTCAGCCAGCTCGCCGCGGCCTCGTTCGGGCAGACATTCAACATAACCCCGCTCCAGCTCATAACCGCCGTCAGCGCCTGCGTGAACGGCGGAGAGCTGATGAAGCCGCATATACTGAGCGAGGTGCGCGACGCCGACGGCCAGACCGTCTCGGTCACCGAGCCGCAGGTCGTGCGCCGCGTGATAAGCGAGAGCACCAGTGCCACGGTGCGCGAGGCGCTTGAGCAGGTCGTTGGCGACCCGGTGGAGGGCACCGGCAAAAACGCCGCCGTCATGGGCTACCGCATCGGCGGCAAAACCGGCACCTCCGAGAAGGTCGCGCAGGACGCCGCGGGCGGCGACAAGGAGTATATAGTCTCGTTCCTGGGCGTCGCACCGATGGATGACCCGCAGATAGCGGTGCTCATCCTGCTCGACACGCCGAGCAGCGAGACGGGCATATACATAAGCGGAGGTCAGATGGCCGCGCCGACAGTGGGGAAGTTCCTCGCCGACGCGCTGCCGTATCTGGGCTTTGAGCCGAGCTACACGGCCGAGCAGCTCGAGAGCATGAGCCGCACCGTGCCGGAGCTGTCCGGCATGGCCGTTGACGGGGCCGTGTCTGCGCTGCGCGCCGCCGGACTTGAGGCGAGGGTCGTGGGCTCCGGCGCGAGCGTGACGGCCCAGCTGCCGCTGGCAGGCAGCTCCATAGCCGCCGGGAGCGAGGTCGTGGTCTACACCGAGGGCGGCCCCACCGGGGACAGCGCCGCCGTGCCGGATTTGAGCGGCCTGCCGCTCGACGAGGCCGTGAGCCTGCTCGCGGAGCGCGGGCTGTTCGTGCGGCGCTCCAGCGCGGGCTCCGGCGGAGTCGTCTCCGCCCAGAGCATACCGGCGGGCAGCACGGCGGAGCAGGGCTCCGTCATAGAGGTCACGCTCACAGACGACGGTGAGCTCGGCAGATACTGATTTGCGGGCAGTCCCGCAGGAGGGATATTGATGAAACTCAAAGAGCTGCTTAAAGATATCGAAGTGCTCGAGCAGACAGCGCCGGATGAGCTTGAAATCGGCGGAGTCCGCTACGACTCGAGAGCCGTGAAGCCCGGCGACGTGTTCGTCGCCATAGTCGGCTTCGAGACCGATGGGCACAAATATATAGATTCCGCCGTAAAAAACGGAGCTGCCGCCATCGTATGCCAGATAAGGCCGGAGGGCGACGTGCCATTCGTCCGCGTCGAGAACAGCCGCCTCGCCCTCGCGCTGATGAGCAGGGCCTGGTTCGGCGACCCCGCCGCGGGCATGACCATGATAGGCGTCACCGGCACAAACGGCAAGACGACCACGACGCTCCTGATAAAGCACATGCTCGAGGAGGTCTGCGGCGCGAAGGTCGGCCTTATAGGCACGAACAGCAATATGATAGGCTCCGAGGAGCTGCACACCGAGCGCACCACGCCGGAGTCATATGAGCTGCAGCAGCTGTTCAGGCAGATGGCCGACGCGGGCTGCACGCATGTGGTCATGGAGGTCTCCTCGCACTCGCTGGTGCTCGACAGGGTCGCGGGCATACGCTTTGCCGTCGGCATATTCACGAACCTCACTCAGGATCATCTGGACTTCCACGGCACCATGGAGAGCTATGCCGAGGCCAAGACTCTGCTGTTCTCCCAGTGCGACAAGGGCATAGTGAACATAGACGACAAGTGGGCGCCGCTGATGATAGAGCGGGCCAAATGCCCCATAACCACCATATCCGTCGACAGCACCGAGGGCGACCTCATAGCCCGCGATCTGCGCACGGCCCCGGACAGCGTGAAATTCGTCGCCCTCCACGGGGAGGACGGCCTCGCGAGGGTGTTCCTGCCAATACCTGGCAAGTTCTCCGCGTATAACGCGCTGTGCGTCATAGCGGCGGGCATATGCCTCGGCCTGCCTATGGACAAATGCGTCGCCTCGCTGCGCACCGCCCACGGCGTGAAGGGCAGGGTGGAGGTGGTCCCCACCGACGGCGACTACACCATACTCATAGACTACGCCCACACGCCCGACGCGCTGGAGAACGTCCTGCGCGCCATGAAGGAGGTCACGCCGGGGCGCGTCGTCGTGCTGTTCGGCTGCGGCGGCGACAGGGATAAGACCAAGCGCCCGCTGATGGGCGCGATAGCGGCGAAGCTCGCCGATTTCGTCATAGTCACCTCCGACAATCCCCGCACCGAGGAGCCCGGAGAGATTATAAACGAGATAGTCGCGGGCATGAAGGGCATAAGAACGCCCCGCGCCGTCATCGAAAACAGGCGCGAGGCCATAGCATACGCTATTGACAATCACATGCCCGGTGATATTATAATCCTTGCGGGCAAAGGGCACGAGGATTACCAGATTATCGGTAAGGAAAAGCACCACATGGATGAGCGCGAGATAGTCGCGGAGCATCTGCAGCTCAGGGCCCGGAAAAAAGCGAATTGACGTTCGGGGGAACATACTGATGACGACAAGGCTGATAACGGCTTTTGCAATAGCATTCATAGTGTCCGGAGGCGTGGGGTATTTCCTCGTGCCGTGGCTGCGCAGGATAAAGGCGGGCCAGGCGATACGCGAGGACGGCCCGGTGTGGCACATGTCCAAATCCGGCACGCCCACAATGGGCGGGCTGATGTTCATAGCGGCGACAGCCGTTGTGTGCCTCACAGTCGGCTTCGCAGATATGCTCGTCGGCGAGTACGCGCACATATTCGTGTTCATATTCGCGCTTATATACGGCGCCATAGGCTTCCTCGACGACTATGAGAAGCTCAGGAAAAAGCAGAACCTCGGCCTCACGGCCAAAAAGAAGTTCATATTGCAGCTGGTCGTGGCCATAGCCTTTGTCCTGCTGCTCAGAAACTTCGGCTACCTCAAGCCGGAGCTGTACATACCGTTCATCGGCACGACGATTTATATTCCGGAGACGGTGTACTTCATTTTCGCAGCCTTTGTCATAGTCGGCACGGTGAATTCGGTGAACCTCACCGACGGAGTAGACGGCCATGCC